>NZ_JAUBRP010000082.1:0-23980 GCF_036701935.1 Microcoleus sp. M2_D5
GCCCGTCCAAAAAGGACGGGCGGGACGCCCATCCCACTTTCAAGAGTGGAAGTTATTTAATTCTGATTCCTTAGAGGCTCTGCCTCCCCATTCTAGAAACAACTTCAGGGTGTTTTTCTGCTCACATTACCCGCATAAAAAGCGAATTAAAAAACCTCCGCACCCTCCAACTTCTTAAAAGTTTCAACCTTAGCCCTCGCCGCTTCCCCGCAAGTCTTCGGCGTCGGAAACATCTTCCCAGGATTCGCTAAACCTTTCGGATTAAACACCTGACGCACCCACTGCATCGTCTCCAAATCAACCTCCGAAAACATATCCGGCATAAAACACTTCTTGTCAGCACCGATGCCGTGTTCCCCCGAAAGACTTCCCCCAACTTTCACGCAAAGCCTGAGAATTTCCCCGCCCAATTCTTCCACCTTTTCCAGCGCACCTTTTACCGAGTTATCGTACAGAATCAGCGGGTGCAAATTCCCATCTCCCGCGTGAAATACATTCGCAATCCGATAACCGTATTTCTCGCTCAAGCCCTCAATTTCTTTCAAAACATAAGCCATTTGCGTTCGGGGAATTACGCCGTCTTGCACGTAATAATCCGGGCTGAGATGACCCGCCGCAGCAAAAGCAGCTTTCCGCCCTTTCCAAATTTTTAGGCGCGTTTCCGGGTCAGTTGCCGTGGTGATATTTCGTGCTCCGTTATGCTTGCAAATATCAGCAATTCGCTGTTTGTTTGTGGCAACTTCCACTTCTAAACCGTCGATTTCTACGAGGAGAATTGCCGCCGCATCGCGGGGATAACATCCAGTTGCCACCACATCTTCCACAGCATTGATGCTGATGTTGTCCATGATTTCCATGCCGCCGGGAATAATGCCAGCGCTGATAATATCGGAAACCGATTCGCCCGCTGCTTCTATACTGGAAAAATCGGCTAGGAGAACGCAAATAGATTCCGGCGCTTTGAGAATTCGCAAAGTAACTTCTGTGGCGATTCCTAAAGTGCCTTCGGAACCGACAAATACACCAGTTAAATCGTAACCGGGCATTTCGGGAATTTCGCCACCGACATCGACAATTGAACCGTCGGGAAGTACCAATTTTAATCCTAAAACGTGATTCGTTGTGACTCCGTATTTGAGGCAGTGAACGCCACCAGAATTTTCGGCAACGTTGCCGCCAATCGAACAAATAATTTGACTGGAAGGATCTGGCGCGTAGTAGAAACCAGCGCCGCTAACTGCTTGCGTTACCCAGTTATTAATTACTCCCGGTTGCACGACTACTTGCTGATTTTCTAAGTCTACTTTCAGGATTTTTCGCATCAGGGCAGTGACAATCAGCACGCAGTTTTCTACAGGCAAAGCGCCGCCGGAAAGGCCGGTGCCTGCGCCTCTAGCAACCCAGGGAATTGAGTTGCGATCGCATATTTTGACCAATTGCGCCACTTCCTCTGTAGTTCGAGGCAATACCACCACGGCGGGTCGCTGGCGATAGCTGGCGAGTCCGTCGCACTCGTAGACAATCAATTCTTCGCGGCGCTGTACGACGCCATTTTTGCCGACTACAGCCTCGAATTCTTTAATAACGGGTTTCCAGTTGCGTTCTGTTTCTACGGCTATCATTAGTGAATTTAATTAGGGAACTATCAATAATATTGTGACAAATTTTACTAAGTTTAGCCAATTATTTTTCTAAGGGTTGCAATATTGACACAGGGAAGGATCGGCAGTCTCTCGACCGTCGGGAAATAGTTTTTCTTTAGTATAACCGCAGTTTTTGCATTTATAGATTGCCGATCGCACTAGCTGAGTCGGAAAATAGCAAAGTTCGCAGGGCAATCCGATTTTCGTCTCAGCAATATCGAATCCCGGCCAACCGCACTCCGGGCAGAATTGCTTAAATTTTTTAACTAAATCCAGAGTTGCATTTTCGATGTTTTTCATCCGAGTTGGATTGTACATCGCCCGCATATCTGTTTCGATGTGAACTCTGCCGGTTGACGATTTTTTTAAGCCTGCTGTCACAGCGTCAAAAAATTGTTTTTCTGTCTTAATGCCCTTGACAATTTCGCCGTTACCGAGGGCAGCATCGCCAACTATAACCACCAGTGCGTGTTCGGGAAATCCAGCTTTTTTAGCAAAATCATCTGCTTCTTCTATACTGGAAACTAACTGGTGACTGTAGTTAGTTTCAACCGAGAAAGAGTCGCCGATGAGTTCTAGATTGTTGGCTCGATCTAATAAAATTACGATTTCTCTGTTAGCTGGCAGATAGGGCATCATTGGGTGAGGGCCGAAAAAACCTTCGCTGGCAAAGGCAAGAGTTTCGCCCGCAATTTCTAGGGCTTTTTGTGCTTTATGGCGAGCCGCTTCTATTTGTGTTCCTAAGCGTTTAACTTCTCTGGTGAATGTGCCGAAACTGTCTGTGTCAAGCGCCGCAGGTACTAGAATATTTACGCCAAATTCTCGTTCCAAAACGGGAGCCATCACCCGTTCTTTTTGGTGCATGGTAGCAAGAACTGCGGTGCGATCTCTCAATAATTGATTGGGATTCACAGGCTCATAAATATTAGACATACAGCAGCATTATTTTAGGAAAAAAACTCACATACACCCTTTCCACCGCCCCACAACCGATAGAAACCCTGACTTAACTTCCGAATCTAAATTTTAGAACTCAGTTAAATATCCGTGATATTCACCTGTGGACTTAATTTAAAATTCTCCAATCGTCAATCGTCAATCTAAAATCTAAAATCTAAAATCGTATTAGTTGCCTCCAGTCACTCCCCCAGCTTGACCTCTGAGTACAAAAATTACTCCCGTCATAATTAGCGCCACGCCTACCAACCGCAGCGGCGGCAAAGGCTCGTGAAATATCAGTTTGCCACCTAAAACAGTAAATAGGTAACTAATTGACAGTAAAGGCGAGACTATGCTAAGGTTTGCCCGCGACAAAACTACAATAAAGCCGATCGAAGAAATTGCATACAAAGAAAGACCAGTTACTATCAACGGCTGAGTAGCCATTGCTATAATTTTTTCTATTAAATTAGCAGCGCCAATGGGCCCTAATATTTTAGCTCCTGCCTTCAGACTAAATTGACCTGCGACGCCGCACAATATTGCGGCAAGCAATAACAGAAAAACGCTTCTATTCATAAATTTACTAACCTATAGTACAATCAAAAATTGCCGTTCCCAAAAACCTGAAAAACTTTAATTAAGTTTGGCTAGGTTTTATTCACCACTAATATTTTAAGCAGAGATACGGGAAAATCAAGTATGGTCGATCGCGATCGAGAGTCGAACAAATATATGGCAGAGCAGACCAACCCAAGCGGAGAATACACTCTAGAACTATCGATAGTCATGCCTTGTCTGAACGAAGCAGAAACTTTAGAAATCTGCATCGAGAAGGCACAGAAGTCCCTGCGCGAACTTGATATTGCAGGCGAGGTCATCATAGCAGACAACGGCAGCACTGACGGTTCTCAAGCTATCGCTACCAGAATGGGAGCGAGAGTCGTGCCCGTAGCAGCCAAAGGCTACGGCAGCGCCCTGATGGGAGGCATCATTGCAGCGCGCGGAGTTTATATTATCATGGGCGATGCTGACGACAGCTACAATTTTTCCAACCTCGGCTTTTTTGTCAACAAATTGCGAGAAGGTTTCGACTTAGTGATGGGAAACCGCTTTCAAGGGGGCATCAAACCGGGTGCAATGCCGCCGCTGCACAAATATTTAGGAAATCCGGTGCTGACATGGGTTGGGCGGCTATTTTTTGCAAGTCCCGTCGGCGATTTTCACTGCGGACTCAGGGGTTTTAGGAGAGACTCAATTTTGAAACTCGACTTGCAAACAACGGGGATGGAATTTGCTAGCGAAATGGTGGTCAAGGCCTCTGTATACAAGCTGCGGATAACTGAAGTTCCAACCGTACTTTCTCCCGACGGCCGCAGCAGGCCGCCGCACTTGAGAACTTGGCGAGATGGCTGGCGGCACCTGCGATTTTTGCTGCTTTACAGTCCTCGGTGGCTGTTTTTGTATCCGGGTACTGCGCTGATGATTTGGGGTCTAATTGTTAGCATTTGGCTGTTACCCGGTACTCAAAAGATTGGGAGTATCAGCTTTGATGTACACACGCTGCTTTATGGTGCGATCGCAATTATCATCGGTTTTCAAGCAGTAACTTTCGCTTTTTTCACCAAAGTTTTCGCCATCAGCGAGAAACTCCTGCCCGAAGACGCCAAACTCAACAAAATATTTCGCAATGTCACCCTAGAGACAGGATTGATTGTCGGAGTCACGCTGATATTAATCGGAATAGTTGGCTCGTTCTTGTCATTAACTATCTGGAGCGAAACGGCTTTCGGTTCTCTCGATCCTTCTAAAACTCTGCGTTTGGTTATTCCCTCGCTCACTTGCCTGACTGTTGGTTTGCAGATGGTTTTGTCGAGCTTTTTTCTCAGCGTGCTGAGCTTGAAACGTAGGTGATAACATTAAAGTTACTGCCAACATTTCTCAAAACTAAACTGCCATGCAGGGGAAGGTAAGGGCGATCGCACTTCCTTCGATCCTAAATTGCTATAATGACAATCAGCCCAAAAATCTCAACATAAAGCCTATGTCTACTTATAGCGCGGTACTGAGTAAGGCTCTAAGACTTGCACCAGATGAGCAACTGCGACTCATCTCTGAATTATTAGTATATGTTAGTCACCGGGTTCAGGCTAAACCTAAGCGGAGTATTTTAGAATTGGAAGGGTTGAGTGAGGAAATTTGGAATGCAATTGATGCTCAAGAGTATGTGAATCAGGAACGAGATTCATGGAATGGATAGCTCAGTTACAGATACAACCGTACTAAAGTTGCTATAATTTATTGATAATCCCACAGACGAGGAGATTAAGATGCAAGTCAAAGACATGACAGTTGACCAATTGCGGGACTTAATTCGGCATACCGTGGAACAGTGTTTAGAAGAATATTTGGGCGATCCTGATGCAGGTTTAGAAGTTAAGGAAGAAGTCAAGCAGAAATTGTTAGAGTCAATGAAGCGCAAACAAGCAGGAGAAAGTAGCGTCGAACCTGGGGAAGTTTATCAAAAAATTGGCATAAAGTCCTAATGAGCTATTCGGTTGAGTTGACAGCAGAAGCTCTGGTTAACCAAGAAAGATTGACTCAGGCTGTGCAGGAGCGTATAGGTAATAAAATCAATTGGTTGGCTGAAAATTTTGAACAAATTACTCCTATGCCGTTGTCGGCTAATCTGGCAGGTTTCTTTAAGTTAAGAGTGGGTGATTATCGGGTAATTTATTCTTTTGATGATGATTTAAAGGTGATTACTATTCACCAGATTGGACACCGGAGAGAAATTTATGATTAACTGAAGTGCGATCGCACTTTTGGAAGAAAAGGGCGATCGTACTTGAGGAAGAAAAGGGCGATCGTACTTTGGGAACAAAAGGGCGATCGTACTTTGGCAACAAAAGGGCGATCGTACTTTGGCAACAAAAGGGCGATCGTACTTTGGCAACAAAAGGGCGATCGCACATTTATTTATTCACTGCTTTTTACGTGATGTTCAACATAAGAGCGCAGCACAGCGTTCATTAGAGATTGATAGCCTTTTCCTTGGCTTTTAAACCAATCTAATACATCGCTATCAACTCTTAAAGAAATAGCTTGTTTTGCCAGTGGTTTAACGAGTTTTGCTTTTTCCCAAAAATTCGCATCTAATTCAGGAATATCAGAGGTATCGATCGCAGATTCTGGAATATTTTCTAATTCTTCAAGTCGTTTGCGCGAGATAGTCATATTCAAAGTACCTAAAAATGTATATACAAAATGTATATATTTAGAGTATAGCATAAAGGGCGATCGGATACTCACTCAGGCGGGCCAAAGCGATCGGGCAAGTCATCAAGAGTTAACCCGCGCGATCGCAAAAAATTTGCCAAAGCTTTCATCTGGGCAATTGTGAATGTCGGCACGTTATCTCCGGCTTCCCAGCGACTCACAGTGCGTACCGATGTCCCAATTTGCCGAGCAAATTCTTCTTGGGACATTCCTAACTCATCTCTGAGTTTTTTCAGCGGTGATTCGCCAGCTTCTTCTTGAGGTTGTCTTCGCTTAATCATTACAAAATGTGACATAGTGTCTAGACCACTTGACAAAACAATTTTGTCCAGACACTATGTCTATATAGACAGCAAAAGGGCAGAGTACGGGAAATCAGCCCTGCCTTTCTAGTGTCTCATTTTGCCCGCAATCTATTGCAGAACTAGGATGAACTACAAACAACAACTTTACCCTTGGGTGATTTACCGCCACCTGCCCAACCTGCAAGGCCTGACTGTGGCGCGTTTTCGCCGCCGAAACGACGCCGAGGAACACTTGCGGATTATCAAAAGATTGCTGCCGCAAGTGGAGTTTGCGATCGCCTTTGAGGTGAATTCGCAACAGCTAACAAATTGTGCAAGATAGTATAAGAGCGATCGAACTTTGGGTAGATAAGGGCGATCGCTTTTTCCATAATTTTAAATGGAGATATAATAGAGAGCAAGCAAAAACTCTTACAACCAAGTCTATGTTTACTTATAGCAAGGTACTGAATCAAGTTAAAAGCCTCACGCTTGCAGACAAACTGCGGTTATTAGAAGACTTGAAAAAAATGATTCAGTTACGGGAAGAAGTCGCAGAATATGATGAAGTAATTTCAGCAGAAGAAATACCAGAGAGTGAAGCTGCTTGGCAAGATTACCAGGCCGGTCGCGATCGGGGGATATCCTCCCAAGAACTCAAATTGAAGCTATTTGGAGAAAAAAATTGACTGACTACATTCTCCTGAAAGCAGCAGAACGCTATTTATCGCGAATGCAACCGGATTCAAGTACGAATTGTCAAGGCTTTAGATACTTTAGCAGCAGACCAGTCATCAAGGGCTATAATAGTAAAAATAGAGAATAGTTGATATTAGCTATGCAGCGAATATTTGAGGCTATATTGAAGGGAAACCTTTTAGAATGGGCTAACGAGGTTCCAAGACAGGGCGATGTCCCTATCAGAGTTTACGTTACTTTACAAGAAGAGCGATCGACCTTAAGTGCTGAGATCCGCCGCCAGAGAATAGTCGAAATATTGGAAAAAATTGCAGCAAGTAATGTCTTTGCTGATATTAACGATCCGGTGGAATGGCAGCGAGAGTTGCGTCAAGATCGTCCGCTTCCAGGTAGGGATGAATAATGCTGCTTGACAGTAATATTATTATCTACGCTTCTCAACCAGAACACGCGCAGATTAGGCAGTTTATTGGCGAACATGACATAGTTGTATCGGCAATAAGTTACGTTGAAGTGCTGGGTTATCACAGACTGACTGAAGAGAATAGATTGTACTTTGAGGAGTTTTTTGGTGTGGTGGAGGTTCTACCGATTTCTAACGCTGTACTCGATCGCGCAGTGCTGTTGCGACAGATAAGGAGAATGACTCTTGGGGATGCTATTATTGCGGCAACAGCTTTGGTATATGACAGAACTTTAGTAACAAGAAATATAGGGGATTTTCTGTGGATTTCTGAACTCACACTGATTAACCCGTTTGAGGCTTAAGAAAGATGGGCGATTCCCTACGGGATAGCTTCGCTTCACGTACTTTGGGGAAGATATGGGCGATCGTACTTCCCTCAATCCTAAATTGCTATAATAACAATCAGCCCAAAAATCTCAACATAAAGCCTATGTCTACTTATAGCGAGGTACTGAGTCAGGCTCAAAATCTCACTCCTGACGAGCAACAGCAGCTTTTAGAAGTATTGTCAGCTTTGATGCGCGATCGGGTAACAACCCAGACTCAGGATAAACGATCGTCCATTGATGCAGCACTGATTGAAATGGCACAAGATCCAGAGTATCAAGCTCAAGTGCTACAGATGGAGGCTGAGTTTGCGGTAGCGAGTTGGGAAGCGTTGCAATTGGGAGAATCTCCTGTATGAACCGGGGAGAAGTCTATGATGCTAGACTTGAACCTGTTGAGGGTTCTGAACAAGGAGGAACCCGTCCTGTTATCATCGTTAGTCGAGCTAAAATCAATACATATAGCCCTGTAGTTTTGGCTATTCCCTGCACTACTTATCAAACTGGTAAACGCACTTTGGGAAGATAAAGGCGATCGGCTAGAAGCGTGAAAAAAGACAGGTTGCGATCGCCTACCTGATGACTTAAAATAGAAGAGACATAGAGCTGCGTGGTCAAAATGGACAGAATCTCCGTCAACCCTCAAATTCACTTCGGTAAGCCTTGCATAGTGGGTACGCGCATTACTGTACAAAGCGTTCTCGAATTACTAAATGAAGGGCTTTCTTTTGGAGAAATTATCCAAGACTACTATCCCGATTTGGAAATGGATGATATTCGGGCGTGCTTGCGTTATGCGATCGCACTGGTAGCGGCTGAAGATGTGCATTTGGCATTAGCTTAAATTATGAAATTTCTGATAGATCAAGATGTGTATGCTGTCACCACAAAGTTTTTGATTGATGCAGGACATGATGTAATTATTGTCGCTCAAATGGGTTTAGCGCAAGCAAGTGATGAAGAAATACTGAGAGTAGCGCAAGCAGAAAATCGCATCCTGGTTACGCGAGACAGAGATTACGGAAATCTTGTTTTTGTGAGGGAGATGGGAACAGGTGTGATTTACCTTCGAGTCTTACCTAAAATGCTGAATGAAGTTCATAAGGAACTAGCAGGAGTTATAGAAAATTACTCTGAAGTAGAACTAAAAGGGGCATTTGTGGTTGTAGAACCTGATGGATATCGGTTTAGAAAACCGCTTAGATAGGGTATTAATTAGTTTGGTGTGGGAAAGCAAAGGGCGATCGTACTTTGGGAAAATAAGGGCGATCCTACTTTTGGAAGATAAGGGCGATCGCGCTTGGGGAAGAAACGGGCGATCGTATTTCTCTTCGCTCCTAAGTTGCTATAATAACAGTTTCCATGTTCTTTTATCCCTAGTTTACTGATTTTTAACTTTTTGACTACGCATCCACTCAGCTAAATGCTGTAGCTGTTGTCTTGAAAAACTCTTAATTGCTGGCTGCGTCTCCATATATTTTGCTAGGCTAGGACTGATTTGGTAGTAGAGACTAACTAGCTGTTTACCAACAGGATTAGTTAAGAGTCTTTCATCGCGGAAGTTACGGAAGGTGTCTAAGTCTGGGTGTGTGGAGGTCGAGTAAGCTGCGGTGGCAATAAAGCAAGCGCCAGTAGAGTCCAATGTTACAGGGCAAACCTCAGTGGAGGAAATCTTGTCAAGAGCAGACCTTATTTTGGCGAGTGTCTGATCGTCTAGCTCTTTGACAGATGTTTTTTTAAGTTTTTCAATAGCTTCGCGATTGCTCTCAATATGCTCTTTGTGATTATTCACAAATTTTCTTAGGTCGGCATATGTTTTAAGCTTTTCAGCATCAAAGGAAAACTCATACTCAGCTAGCGCCTCGGAAATAACTTGAAGTTTATTCTCAAGAAATGCTTGTATAACTGAATCACTATAGCATAGTCGAATCCCTGCCAAAATGTCAGCCACATGGCACAGAGTCTGAGAATAGGTTATTGCTGACTCTCTCTGGCCAATGATGTCAATTGGGCTCATTACTTTGATTAAATTAGTGCGATGTTCAGCAAACTTAGCATAGGCATTGAGGGCATCTACATAATTAGTGAGAGCTTGGGCGGCATCTTTTTGCTTTCGATAATAAGCAGCCCTTTCAAGAAGTCGCCCTACTTCCTCTCCTGCTTCATTTACCAGCCTGTCCAAGTAGCTAAAATCTGTCATTTTCACCCTCCCTCGATTTCATCAAGTGTTTGTATCTAGGAAATCTTAATATTTGCCGACGAGGTAGTTTTTTCCAATACGGAAAAGCACCTAGACGGTATTAGATTAGCTTCGTCTCAGCGTAGTTGCGTAGTAGTCAGCTTTACGCAAAGCCTCACCCTTTGAATCGGCTTTACCAGCAGACTCACTGCCAACATATACTTCACCACTACCTTTGTCCCAATAAACATAGTATGTAGAACCGGATGGCGTTTTAACTTCACCAATTTTATCTTTAGCCATTGTTTACTCCTAGTCAGGTATAATGTACATAATGTGCGAAAATCTAAGCCGTGTCATTCGGAACTGTCGCGACTGACCCCAGACGCCCCGCAACTGCCAGAAATATCCACCAGCCCAGATGCAGCCCGATCGCTCTGGGCACCAGCAACCTCAACTAAAAAAATCATACAACGACCCCATTTCCCCATCCCCACCCACTCACGTTAGAAAATGTTATGTAATGTTATCTAAAAAGTTATAAAAAATAAGTTATAATAACTAAAAATTATCCCAAACCCGATCTATGGAGCTTAAGGAAGTCTTAAGATTTGCCGATGACAAAGTTTTTACCAAAACAGGGAAGCACTTAGACGACCTGCAAGAAGCTATTTTAAAAGAAGTGCTCCAAGGTCGAAAATATGCAGCAAAAATAGCGCAAGACCGTGATTGTAGTGAAGGTTATGTTAGGGTTGCTGCTTCTGAATTATGGAAGATACTATCAGATGTCTTGGGTGAAGAAGTTAGTAAAGTAAATGTTAGAGCAATACTAGAAAGGGCTAAATTTTATACTAATTTTTCATCATCTATCGTTAGCGATAATATAACTGTTAAAAACCTCAACATTTGTCAAGAAAGGGCGAGAAGTCCAACAAAAGCCCAAAACCCCCAACCAACTTCTAAACAACTCCACATAGACTTAGGCGACGCACCCGAAATATTCACCTTTTTCGATCGCACTTCTGAACTCTCCACCCTCGAAAACTGGATAACACAGGAACGCACACGCCTCATCGCACTCCTCGGAATCAGCGGCATCGGCAAAACAACCCTCTCCCTAAGCCTGATCGATCGCATCAAAACCCAATTCGATTACGTCATCTATCGCAGCCTCCGCTTTTCCCCAACCCTCGATCCAACCCTCACCAACCTGCTGCAAATCTTTTCCCAACAATCAGAAATTCCCCAAAACATCGAAACCAAAATCGCCAAAATCCTCGATTACCTGCGAAAAAACCGATGTCTGATTGTCCTCGATGACGTACAGATGCTTTTGGGCAGCGGACAACTAGCGGGACAATATAAAACTGGACATGAAGATTATCAGTTATTTTTTAAACTAATTGCCGAAGTTTGTCATCAAAGTTGTTTGATATTGAATAGTTGGGAAAAACCCCGAGAAATTGCCAGATTATCAAAAGATAATCATCCCGTGCGATGTCTTGTATTGGGAAGTTTAGGAGAAGCAGCTAAAGAGATTTTGAACTCACAAAAGTTATCCGATGAAGAAACATGGTCAACTTTGATTGATATTTATCAAGGCAATCCTCTCTGGTTGGAGTTAACTGCAACGCTGATTCGAGAGTTGTTTGGGGGGAGAGTTGCGGAGTTTTTGCAGTGCGAGATGCCGATTTTAGATGAAGGGTTGCAATCTCAGTTATCTCAACCTTTTGGGCGTTTGACTCCGGCAGAATTGGCAGTGATGGTTCACCTGGCTAATCAACCTGAACCCGTTGCTGTGTCGCAAATTTTCAACAAAATACCATTTTCGCCGTCAGAAATAGTCAATGCAGTGCGATCTCTGGGAAATCGCTTTTTATTGGATGCTGTAGAACGGGAAAAGATAACTTTATTTAGTTTAAATCCCGTGTTGAAACAGTATGTAAAAACTCAGTATTCTTAGTCGGCTTAGGCGGACTTTGTTGGTGTAGTTGCGGTTTCAACCGCCGTCTTTATTTTACCAGACAGGGTTATTCGTGGGGAGTAGGGGACGAGGGCGGGTTTATTTAATCTGTCTGCAAGCTTTCAGTCTATTGGCGAACCCGCCCCTACAGGTTATTAAAAATGGTGCAAGATTTCGAGGTAACAAACCCGGATTTAATTTAAGTACGATCGTACCCATTCCCGAAACTCTCTAATTCTCGCATTCTCTCCCTTTTCTGAGTCTAGGTGCATAAACTGTGCGAGTTCTTTGACAGGAAACGAGGCAAATGCCAAACTGGTTTCCGACTCGACATAACCCGTATCATTTAAAATGTTAATTATTAGTTTTCCTTTCTTCCAAATCCAAACTTCCGGCACTTTAAGTTCCGCATAAACCGCCATTTTATTGATAGATGAGCTAGTCAAATCCATTTCTACAGCCAAGTCTGGCGGCGGGTCATTTTTGAGATCAATTGTTAATTTCCCCCGCATTAATGCTTCATTTTGGATATAAAAACATTCATCAGCTTCGTTGCCAGCTTTTTTCGGTTCCGAACGCCAAGTAGATGATTTTAATCCGATAATTTCAATCCCAATTTCCTCAGAAAGTGCTACAATTAGCCGACCGAGAGTCCAGCTATACCTCTCATGTTCTGGTAAAGGTACAATTAGTTCTAAAGTTCCCTGATAGTAAGTCATGCGCGGCGTTGAACGTTCCGCAAATATTTCTAACAACTGTTCGTAGGTTTCCCAACTGATATCATGTAAAATCAGGTGAGAACCTGCAAGCTCTTCTTTACTGTACGCTAGGGTTTGAACCATTGCAAATACTCCGCGAGAACTTTAACTCTATTTTACTCTATTGAACATTGGACAGGTGCGATTAAGAGCGGGATAGCTTCGCACGCGCGCACATTACCAGATTGATTCAAGATTCAAAATAAATCCGGGGAGAACATCTTCACCTGATACAGTGGCTGGAGATTCCAACACTTCAACTTCTTGATTCGGACGATAAATTTCTACTTGCCGCGATTTGCGATTAATCAACCAACCTAAAACTGCACCGTTATCTCGATATTCTTTCATCTTATCCTGAGTTTCTTTCAAACTATCGCTGGGAGACATTAACTCAACGACAAAATCAGGACAAATCGGCGGGAATTTCTTTTGTTGTTCGGGAGTTAGTGCATCCCAGCGTTCTAATTTTACCCAAGAAGCATCAGGGGCTCTATTTGCATTATTAGGAAGTTTGAACCCTGTTGAAGAATCAAAAACTTTACCCAGTTTATTCTGCTGATTCCAAATCCAAATCTGTGCTGTTAATCCTGCATTGCTGCTTCCAGTTTCTCCTCCTGCTGGTGACATGATAATTAATTCTCCTTTCGCTGTGCGTTCCAATCTAATATTTTCATTCTCCTGACAGAGTTGAAAAAACTGCTCGTCTGTCAGCTTAATGATGGGGTTGAGGTTGAGGGTGAGGGTAGTCATAGCGGTATTTTATCGCGGGCTAAACGACCTTTATTGGGGATTGTAGCATATTGACTGAGTTGCGAGGGCGATCGCAATCCTAAACTAATTAAGTGTTAATTGCTTGCTCTGCTGCTTTAATTAAAACCTCATCCATCCAATTGTTAATACTTTTGCCAGCCTTCTTTGCCGCAATAAAGATTTTGCGGTGATGTTCGGGAGTAGTGCGGAAGGGAAGTTTACCTGAAAATGGTTTATCAGGTTCCTGTCCTAATTCTTTGCAAAACTCTAGATAATCATCTATGGAATTTTGAAATTCTTGGCGAGCTTCTTCAATAGTTTGTGCCTTAAAAGTCACTACGTCATTAATATCGAGGACTCGCCCGAAAAGAATTTCCGCTTCTATATCTACTTCAATGCTCGCACTGTAACCCTTGTAAGTCATCATGGCTGTAATACTCTTGCTCTTTCAATAAGTTCAATTTGTGAATGATGAATTTTATGCTAATACTCTTGTTAATTTGGGCAATCAACAAGGATTTTCCCGTTAACAGCTAAGTCATCATGGTTCAACCCCCGCCTTTATTAAAAATTCCCTGACAGATTTAACTGCTCCTTTATCTGTCTCTTTTTGAGGATGTGGTTCGTGAAATACAGCTCTAACCTCATTTAATAAAATGCGAACCCGCGAACCAGAACCTTGAGTAACAGTAGCACCGAGTGCTGTAAATAAATTTTCAATATCTTGCCAATTAATATTAGCTGGTATAGGATCTGTAAAAATTGCTTCTAAAATCTTACGCTGTTTATTATTTAGCTCCATAAATATTTTATTTGTTGTTTTAAAAAACAATGATATCATTTTGTGATATCATTGTCAAGAGGTGAGCGAATCTCGCGCCGAGACTACTTTAGACTGGAACAAATACCACCTTTACCCCAAAACCATCCCAAAAAGATAAGGACACAGCATTGCTGTGTCCCTACAGATTAAAGGCGATCGTCCGAAATTCGGAGGTTTATTCTACTCCCTCAATCCGGTCTTCCACCTCCTGATAAAGTTCGCGCAAGCGATCCAAATTGTTCTCCGAAGTCTCCCAATAACCCCGGCCATTCACCTCAAGCAAAGTGCTGACAATCTTGCGGAACGAATGAGGATTTAAGTTAAGCAAACGCTTCTGCATCTCCTCATCTTGGATAAACGTAGTGTTGACATCCTCATACACCCAATTATCCACAGCGCCCGCCGTCGCACTCCATCCAGTCGTATTCACCAGACGCTTAGAAATCTCCCGCACGCCTTCATAACCGTGCGACAACATCCCCTCGTACCACTTCGGATTCAGCAGCTTTGTGCGCGAATCTAAACGCACTGTTTCTGATAGCGTCCGCACCTGCGCGTTGGCTGTGGTTGTATCAGCAACAAAGGATGCCGGTTGCTTCCCATCCCCGCGCAAACTGCCGATCAATTTAGTCGGATCGGAGTCGAAATAGTGCGACACGTCGGTTAGGGAAATCTCCGCAGAATCCAAGTTTTGGAAGGTGACTTCCGCAGTTTTCAAGGATGATTCAAAAATCTGCCGGTCTTGTTCCATTGTTCCGGGATTGTCGGAAGAAAAGGCGAAGGATTTGCGAGTTAGGTACATTTCCTGCAACTCTGCTTCGCTTTCCCAAGTGCTGTTTTCTACCGCCAAGTTGACGTTAGATGAATAGGAACCGGAAGCATTGGAAAATACACGAGTTGCTGCTTGTCGCAGGTTGATTCCCATTTCTTCCGCTTGCTTCAGGGCGTGTTTGCGGACGAAGTTCATCTCTAACGGTTCGTCTGCTTCCGCTGCCATTTTCACGGCTTTATCTAACAAATTCATTTGGTTGATGAACAAGTCGCGGAATACGCCGGAACAGTTAATTACTACGTCGATCCGAGGGCGTCCCAACTCTTCCAAAGATAGCAATTCCAGTTTGTTGACGCGGCCCAAAGCGTCGGGTACTGGCTTGACTCCCACCATCCACATTACTTGGGCGAGGGATTCGCCGTAAGTCTTGATGTTGTCTGTTCCCCACAACACAACGGCGATGGTTTCAGGGTAATTTCCGCCGTTATCAACGCGCTGTCTTTCTAACAGCCGATCGACTACAACCTTAGCAGACTTAACCGCCCCCGTTGTAGGGATTGACTGCGGGTCTAAAGCGTGCATATTCTTCCCAGTCGGCAAAACATCCGGGTTGCGAATCGGATCGCCGCCTGGGCCAGGCAGAATAAACTCGCCTTCTAGGGCGCGCAACAAAGCACCCAATTCGTTATCGGCACAAACTTGCTGCAAGCAGAATTCTAGATACTCAAACAGCGGTTTAATCGCTTCTGGATCGACTTTTTTGTAACCGGCGGCGTGCAAGGCATCAATCCAAGGTGTTTTCTTGCCCATGTTGAAGAAATTTAACTTGGAAACTAGGGAAACTCTGCCCTCGGCATCGGTTTGTTCTTTCACTAAAGCGCCCACGGCTTCCCGACAGGCTAAAGTGATGTTTTGCAGCAATTCAACATCTGTTAAAATGCCTTTGTCGCTATTTGTGTAAATTTCTTCGATATCGCGTCCCAGACTGTTAGCGATAATTCGCGGTAAGCTAATCAGGTTGTCTTCTTCGCGGTCTAAATTGGCGATATTTACCAAAGTTGCGATCGCCTCTTCCGCAGTCGGCGGCTTACCGATAACGTGCAAACCGCAAGGTAACAACCGCGACTCAATCTCCATCAACTTGCGGTAAACCAAGCCAACTAAATTGTCCCGTTCTTCCGCAGTCATACCCGCAGCAACCCCTCTTTCCTGTTCGGGAGGTAAGGCGATATCCTTATCCAAATTCACCAAACGGCACTTCTCGACGATCGCATCCACAATCGGCACACCCCGCCCAGTCTCTTTCAAAGTTTGATAAGAAGCAATTAACTCGCTGAGTTCCTGCAAACCTTTGTACAACCCAGCATTTTCAGCCGGAGGAGTCAGATAGCTGATAGTTTCAGCATAACTGCGACGCTTAGCAATTGTTGCCTCGCTGGGATTGTTGGCAGCGTAATAATAGAGGTTAGGAATCTTGCCGATCAAACTGTCAGGATAACAATCGACAGACATTCCCATCTGCTTACCGGGCATGAATTCTAGGGAACCGTGAGTGCCAAAGTGCAGCACCGCATCCGCACCCCAAATGCGCTCCAAATATGTATAGTAAGCAGCAAAACCGTGGTGCGGGCTAGCAGAACGAGAGAATAACAACCGCATCGGATCGCCTTCGTATCCAAAAGTAGGTTGCACTCCGATAAACACATTGCCAAAATGTTTGCCAAAAATCAGCAAATTTTGTCCGTCGCTGTTCAAATGCCCCGGAGGTGGCCCCCAATTTTCTTGCAACCGTTCCGAATAAGGAGTGAATTCTTCGTATTCAGCTACGGACATCCGGTAAGCAATATTTAATTCGGGACTTTGGTATTGGGCTGTTGCGTCGTGGATGACTTCTTGCATCAGTTTTTCGGCAGACTCCGGCAATTCTGGCAAGTCGTAACCGTTACCTTTTAAGGCTTTCAATACTTCGTAAATCGAGCCGAAAACGTCCAAGTAAGCGGCTGTTCCGACGTTGCCTTTATCGGGAGGAAAACTGAAAACTGTGATCGCAACTTTCTTATCTAATTTTGGTTTGCGGCGCAGCATTGCCCACTTCATGGCGCGCTGGGAAATCGCTTCGATTCTATCCTGAAGCGCGATCGCCTTGCCAGTTGCACCATCGCGTCCCGACACAATAATCGGTTCGATCGCACCATCCAACTCAGGAATCGCAACTTGCAACGCAACTTGAATCGGGTGCAAGCCTAAATCGCTATCTTCCCATTCTTCCGTCGTTTGGAAAACCAGCGGCAAAGCCACCATGTAAGGGCAATTTAATTTTTTCAAAGATTCGATCGCCTTCGGGTGATCTTGTTTCGCCGGGCCGCCCACCAAAGCAAAACCAGTCAGAGAAACCACCGCATCAACAATCGGCAGAGGTGTCACACCTTTTGCCCCGACTTCCAAGAAAAAAGTCTCAACAGGTTTAGAGAAGTCCAAACCGCCGGCAAAAATCGGCACAACCCGCGCCCCCATTGCCTCCAATTCCTGCACCATTGCTACATAGTGCGCGTCATCTCCCGTGACTAAGTGAGTGCGTTGCAACACTAAACCAATGCAGGGTGCGAGGGGATCTTTGAGATCCGCAGAAATATCTGTACGGGCATTAAACCAGGTGAGATATGCTTTTACATCTTCAAACATCGACGATGCCAAAGGATGCCAAATTCCCATGTCTGGGTAGACAACAGGTTCTTGGAAAGTCGGCTGTGACTGGCCTTTGAAGACATATTTATGTGACAGCATCAGCAAGAAGTTTTCCAAGTTTTCTTGGGAACCCCCCAGCCAATACTGGAAACTCAGCATGAAGTTGCGGGCATCTTGGGCTTTGTCGATGGGCAAATATTTCAGCACTTTCGGCAAAGTTTGCAGCAGTTTCAGCATTCCGTCTTGGAAGGAACTCCCGGATTTTTCCTTCCGTTTTTTCATGAATTCGCCGATCGCACTTTTGCTTTGTCCCAACTGTGCCATCGAGAAACTGCCCATTTTATTGAGTCGCATCACCCCTGGCATCGACGGGAAGACGACGGCGACATCCAATCTGTCGCGCAGCGGTTCCACTGCCGCTACCACTTTTTCTGCCAAATCTTCGATGAAAATTAGAGAAGCAATAAATACATTGGCATCCGCCACATCCCGCTTGAAGGCCTCGTAATTTTCCGGGCTGCGGAGTTCCTCGATCAGGTAGCCGCTGATTTCTATTGCCAGATTCGGATTTTTCTGGTTTATCGATCGAACCGCTGCCGACAGGGCGCTTTGATACTGCGGTTCCAGTACGACATAGACCACCTTCATGAGCGATCGCCCCTGCAAGTTTTCCGGCACGACGTGGCGAATGGTGGGCTTGACGTGAGTGAACATCCGGTTAGGCTCCTTTAAGATGCTGTTTTCGGGAATCGGGAATTTTTTCCCCCATGAGCATTTTTACCAGAAAACGCTTCCCATTAGGTGATTTGAGCCTGCACATGACACAATTCGACAAATTTATTGCTACTTTTCGTTACATTTTTTGATAAATTCCTTGAGCAAATACTCAATATTTTATTTACAAAATTTTACTTGACAAAATATTAATTATGTGCGTAGGATTAATGGATTGGATAAAAATAATTAAAAATTAACCAACGAGTAAGAAAGAAATCCTGAAAAAAGTTCCAAGTTTTGTAGAATTTATCAAACTTGCGATCGCTCAATTAACTGAGGAGAAAAATGCATAATTTCGGAAGGCAGAATCGAGACTTAGATAATTGCTGAGTCACAAAAATTGACATTTTACCAGGAACTTAAAACCATTTCATAACGTCTGTTTTGTGTAAATTCCCGATCTGCGATCGAGTTCATGGAAAACTAATCGGTATTCACGATCCAACTCATCAACACTTTAGGGGCAAATATGGCTAACTACGCAATTTTCGACGAACAATTTTACCTCGCCTCATATCCTTGGGTCAAACCAGCCATTGACGCCGGAGTCATCTCATCTGGGAGAGAGCACTTTGAAAAATTTGGGCGAGAAGGCGGTCTAACTAAAGTATCGCGTTATTTTGACGAAAATGCTTACCTTGCTGGGAATCCAGACCTCGCACCCTTCGTCCGTACCGTCAACCCAAACGCACCTTTTGCGACCGGCCTCGATCACTTTATCCAGTTCGGTTACGATGAAGGACAGCGCCGCGCCCAAGTATCACCCGAATACAACGAAAGCTTTTATTTAACAAACAACTCTGAACTCCAACCGTTCGTTCAGAACGGAACTTTCAAATCAGGCTACCAGCATTTCATTCAATTCGGCTCAAAAGAAGGTCGTTTTGGAACTTCATTTTTTGAACCGGAATACTTAAAGAAAAACCCCGACATCGTACCGTTTGTCAACTCTGGAAACTTGAGAACCGGCCGGGAACACTTCTTCAATTTTGGACAATTTGAGCCGGCCCGCGACGCGACTTTTGTCGGCACCCGTACCAACGATGTTTTAACTGGTGTGGGCGTGGGCGATGTCGAACTTGTGGGAGTGGAAGTAGGTATAGATCCCCAAGGCAACCGGCAGTATGAAAGCTTTGGCACCAATGAATTCGATGTCTTGATTGGGGCTCCGGGAACTAATACATTCGTACTCGGAGTTCCTGCTACAGCGGGGAATCTCACCCCGACACCGCTGTATTTGGGTAACGGTCAAGCTACGATTCGCAACTTCGACATAGAAAGCGATTTTATCCAACTGCAAGGAACTTCATTAAACGGCTACAGCCTGACTCCGGTTGGTAGCAATTTGTCAATCCAGCGTTTTGGAGACGTGCTCGGCGTGATTGAAGGAGGAGCAAGCTTGGGTTTAAGCTTCCAAGAATCTAACGGTAACGGTACTTTCTTGATTGGATAGTCATTGGTCACTGGTCATTAGTCATTAGTCATTAGTCATTAGTCATTAGTCATTAGTTATTAGCTAATGCTGATGATTAATGATTTTTTATTTATGGTGAGCGATGGTTTTATAAAAAAGTACGATCGCACTTTAGTTTAAACAGCAAACTATGAATTACGATATCTTCGACGAACAATACTACCTTGCCTCATATCCGTGGCTGAAACCAGCCATTGATGCAGGCATCATCAAATCTGGAAGAGAACACTTTGAAAAATTTGGTCAAGCCGCCGGCCTCACAAAAATATCGCGGTATTTTGACGAAGAAACTTACCTTGAGGGAAATCCAGACCTTAAACCCTTTGTCCGCACAGTCAACAATCCAAATGCACCTTTTGCTACAGGCTTAGATCACTTTATCCAATACGGTTACGAAGAAGGTCGCACTCGCGTATCGCCTGAGTATGACGAAGCGTTTTACGTAGCAACTAACCGAGATTTACAGCCGTTTATTCAGAATGAAAGTTTTAAAAATGGCTACCAGCATTTCATTCAATTCGGGGCAAAAGAAGGTCGGTTGCCTACTTCTTTCTTTGAACAGGGATACTTAGGAAACAACCCCGACATTGGGCAGTTTGTCGAATCTGGAGCCTTGAAAACTGGTCGGGAACACTACTTCAAGTTTGGACAATTTGAGCCAAGCCGGTCTGCGACTTTTGTCGGAACTTCCGGCAATGACATCCTCACCGGTTCCGGGGCGGGGAATGTGGAATTAATTGGAGTTGAGGTAGAAGCCCTTAACGGCCTCCGACAATATGAAAGTGACGGCAGCAATGAATTTGATACTCTCACTGGCGGTAGCGGCCGCGATAAATTCGTACTCGGTGATATTGTTGGCTTCAGGGGAGGAACCCTCTCATCCCGGCAGTTCTACATCGGCGCAGGTTTTGCTACAATTCGGAACTTTACTCAAGGTCAGGATATCATCCAGATAGGGATTCCCTTAGATCAATTATTGGTGTTTCCAATCAACAATAATCGAGATTTAGCTATCCAAACGAATGGCTTTCCCGCAGTTGAAAATGGAGTTTCCATAGCCAGTCGCTTTGACACAATTGCTGTTGTTGAAGGTGGCGGCACTCTCAATTTGAATCTATTACCAGGATCTAGTGTTATTAGATCTTTCCTTGGGTAGAAATCTCGCAGCTATGGAGGGTTTGCCTTTAGCTTCTGTTGCTGCGATCGCACATTTGCAAAAAGGGCGATTCCCTACTGGATAGCTGCCCTCGCGCGTACTTTCCTATTCCGGCAAATCGCCAAAGCGATCGCGGTATTGAGCTACCAACTCTTCAGCCGTCAAATACCTGCTACCTCGTTCGTCAAACCAGTACAAAACCTCCAACTGTGTTTCCCCATCGCTGTACCGACCTCGACCGATTCCTAAACCCACTTCCGGCATCCAGAAAGGTTCACCAATTTGCTGTTCGTACTCGCCATTTACCAAACGATAAACCTCAAACGGTTGATGTTGGTCTCGCCGCCAGTAGTAGGGGTTGTAAATCACATAGTACAGCACGCCCAACTTCGCATAAATATCAATCTTTTTATCGTATTCACCGCCGTAAGTTTGAGAAACAATCTCTAGGGCAAAAATCGGGGGAATATTATTTTCTTCCCAAAGGACGTAACTGAGGCGCAAAGTATCGCCTTTAAACCTTTCGACACCCAAACTCAAGAAGCCGTCAGGAACAATTGGAACCAGATGACTTACTCCCGTCGTGTGATAAATTGCCATATCCACGCCAAAAAACCAGTCGTTCCGCTGCCGCCAGTAAAATTTGAGCAAGAATAACAATAAGTTTGGAAGAAAGTTTTGATTTTCGTTATCCACAGGAGTATCATCCGAAGAAGGAAGTTCGGCGCTAGTTGGCAAACGCATTTCTCGATCGAATAGTACCATGACAGAAAAATGGCAAATTTATTCATTAATTGTACCATCCAGAAACCGGGTTTATCGAATAAACCCGGTTGCTAAGTCTTTAATGGCGATCGCGCGCTAGCTTCAAAACCTCAACCGCATCTTTGTGACCCTCAGAAGACGCCCAAATTAACGCAGTCCAAGTATTATTATCATACGCTTTGATATCAGCTCCTTTATCGATTAAAAATTCCACAACTTGAGTGCGCCCGCTACCTGCCGCACTCATCAAAGCCGTCAAACCAAAATTAGTTTTAGCATTCACATCCGCTCCCGCCTCCAGCAAAAGCTGTACAATCTCGGTATGTCCGGCAGCAGCGGCACTCATTAACGGCGTCCACCCGTCATTGTCGTGACTGTTGACATCCGCACCAGCAGCCAGCAATTTTTTGACGAGCGCCGAATTGCCAGCCTCAGCCGCCGCCGTCAAAGCCGTCGCACCTTCCTCATCTTTGGCATTCATATCTGCACGCTGTTCGATCGCACTTTCCACAGCAGCAACATCACCCGTTTTGACGGCATTAATTAAATCTGTCATAAAATCTCCCTTGCATCCTCTCAAATCTTAAATCGCATGGCAGTAGATATTTTAATCCTCTCCAACGGCCCCGGAGAATTGGCAACTTGGGTGCGTCCCGCCGTGCAAGCTTTGCGCGACCAATTGGCAAACGCGGGCACTCAAGCGCGGATCTCTGTAGTGCTGTCCCCCTGTCCGCACGCCACCGGGAAAGAAGCACAAATCGCATCTTCCTACCCAGAAGTTGACAGAGTGCAAGCACCGGAGCATTTTTTTCCATTCTTATTGTCGGGCAAAACTGCTGAAAATTGGGATTGGCACGAAACAGGAGTTGTTTTGTTTTTAGGCGGCGATCAATTTTTTACGGTTGTCATTGGCAAAAGGCTGAAATATCGCACTGTTATTTATGCTGAATGGGACGCGCGGTGGTATCGCTGGATTGACAAATTTGCCGCGATGAAACCTGAAGTTTTTGCCAAAATTCCCCAAAAATATGCTAATAAATTTACAGTTGTGGGAGATTTAATCGCAGAGGTAGGCGATCGGAAATCGGGCAGGGCGGGCACGGGGACACCGCCACTACGGAAAATAGAATTAATTGGATTGTTGCCCGGTTCTAAAGCGGCTAAATTAGCTTTAGGTGTACCGTTATGTTTGTCGATCGCCCAATCCATCCACAGCATCCGCCCTGAAACTCGCTTTGTAATTCCCGTTGCTCCTACCATAGATGTGCAAACTTTAGCACGTTTTGCCGACCCGGAACAAAACCCTTGGCTGCATTTATTTGAGAACGCTAGCGCCGAACTTCAGTTAACAGAACCGCCGTTTTTGCAGACAGCAAATAACTTGCAAGTAGAACTTTGGACGCAGACGCCCGCTTACGATTTGCTATCAGAATGCAGCCTGTGTTTAACAACTGTGGGAGCGAATACTGCTGAATTGGGTTCGTTAGCCGTACCGATGATTGTTTTGATACCGACGCAGCAATTGGATGCGATGAAAGCTTGGGACGGTTTGCCCGGTTTGCTGGCAAATTTGCCGTTAGTCGGTTCAGTTTTTGCGACGGCGATTAATTGGCTAATCTGGCAATTGGGAAAGGGAAAGCTTTATGCTTGGCCGAATATTTGGGCACAGGAAGAGATTGTGCCGGAGTTGATTGGGAAGCTGGAACCGGAAGTAATTGCTCAATTGGCGATCGACTATTTGAGCCATCCCGATAAATTAGCACAAATGGGCGATCGTTTGCGTGCGGTTCGAGGAGAATCGGGGGCTGCGAAAAAAATTGCTAAATTGGTTTGTGAAGAAATTGATTTTCAACAATAGATAAAACCTCGTAGGGGCGGGTTCCACCAACCATCTCTGACTGTAATTCACAATCTAAATAAACCCGCCCCCACCCAACGGTAAATCTCAATCTGCATTATTCCCGTATTTTCTAAATAAAGGTTGATACAGGCTATTAGTTGGGTGGAGGCGGGTTTATGAGATTGTCTGTTTTTGGAAATTATAGTTGGTGGAACCCGCCCCTACGGGGAATATATGCAGGTAAAAATAGGAAATAATTTGATGGGTAATCAATAAAACCTCGTAGGGGCGGGTTCACCAACAATCTCTGAGTGTAATTCATAATCTAAATAAACCCGCCCCCACCCAACGGTAAATCTCAATCTGCATTATTCCCGTATTTTCTAAATAAAGGTTGAT
>NZ_JAUBRP010000082.1:24080-27077 GCF_036701935.1 Microcoleus sp. M2_D5
ACAGGTTATTAGTTGGGTGGGGGCGGGTTTTTGAGAGTGTCGGTTTCAGGCAATTATGGTTGGTGGAACCCGCCCCTACATTAGATTAACCTCGATCGTGCTTAGCAATCACCCAAACAGCGTGAATGATGCCGGGAATAAAGCCCAAAAACGTGAGAACCAGGTTGATCCAAAAATCCGTACCGATGCCAACAGTCAAAAATACGCCCAGAGGGGGAAGAAAAATTGCAGCGACTATGCGAATCAAATTGCTCATCTCAGTTACTCCAAACGAGTTTTCTCTTTCAATTTAACTTCACTGACCGACCGAACCTTTCCCGAAAAACTTAGGCGGTGCTGCCATAGTGTAAACTTCGGTTTCAGCGGCGATTACCTGCCGCAAATGACCGGGAAGCTGCATCAACCCCAACAATGTAATTCCGTCGAACATCCGCAACCCGCCGGTGGTTTTATCGGCGAGTAATTTGTCAGTAACTTCGGGATCTGGTCGCGTATTTATTTCTTGATTAGAAGCTACCGCAAAACCCCAAGGAGCTCCATAAGTAGAAATAAAGCTGGTGCAGGATTGAACGTTGGAGAAAACTGATTTCAGGGTATTTACAATGCGAGCGTGCATTTTCATTTCTGCCGGAGAAACGGGGCCCGCTTGCACTACGAAATATCCGTTAGGTGACATTACGCTGCGAACTTTCTCAAAATACTCCTTGGTAAACAACTGGAAAGATGGGCCTTCTTCAATGGGATCGGACAAGTCAGAAATGACAATATCCCAATCATTGTCAGTTTTATCTAAATAGTCCAAAGCATCGCCGATTACTACTTCGCAGCGGGGGTCGTCAAAGGCGTTTTGGTGCATTTCGGGCAGGTGTTCGCGGCAAGCTTCTACTACTTCGCCGTCAATGTCGATCATCACGACTTTTTCAACTGTTTTCCAGCGCAGCACTTCTCTAATTGTAGCTCCTTCTCCGCCGCCGAGAACGAGGACTTTTTTGGGGGAACCGTGACAAATCATGGCTGGGTGAACCAGCGGTTCGTGGTACAGAAACTCGTCGCCCGTACAAGATTGCCACTTGCCGTCCAAAACTAAGCCTTTGCCGTAGGTACCGGTCTGAACCACGTACATTTCTTGATAGGCTGTTTTCTTGTAAGCGAGCACCGCGATGATGCCGTGAACGTAAATATCCCAGGGGGTAATGTACTCGCTCATCCAAAAGTCTGCACGAACTTCGCTACCTGACATCAATTACTCTCCAAATATAAACTGCTGTGTCGATGTTGTCACAAGTAGTAGTTCTTAGCACACAATGGTGCGGGTGCGTAAGTACGATCGACACATTAAAGTGAGATTTTTCAGCAATGGTATAGTGTGATTGCGTTCTGGGAACTCGGAAGCGCCTTGGCACTTGAGATTGCTTGTGGACGATCGCGCCCCCCGTCGATCGCACTTTTCCCATCGCCCCCGGTCGATCGCACTCACATTTAATATTTTGGTCGGCAACGCCGGCGGGTTTTGTACAAAGGTTGTCTGAATCTGGCAATTTTTCGCGCTGGGCCCGCCTTTATAAGTTTGCGATCGGCCAGCTTATTGATGGACAATCCGATGAAAACCCCGCAAATGCGAGAGCGGGGAATAAAAGTAGCGATCTGTTTTAACGAGATTTGTTATTAATATGTTGACATTTTGAATGTATATTAGATAAGATTTTTAGAGCGAGCCAACTAAAGGAACTGTTGAATTTTTCGGACAAAATTGCCGAGGCGATGGGGGCAGAAATTTTAACTAGGTAAAGGGTGCAATTAAATTTATTAATAAAACTGTTCAGACACTATTTTCAGGTTCAAAATAATAGCCGATGGAACCAACAGACTGGGAAAACCGAATCAAAGAGCTGGAAAACGAAAATCGAATCCTGCGGAAAAAGCTCAAACAATCGGAAAGCGAATGCAACCAATTAGAAGCCCTCAATCAAAAAAAAGAATCTTGGCTAAAAATACTCACTGAGGAATTTAGAGATTCCGAAAATATTTTAAAAGCAAGAATGTCTACACTAGAAAAAGCTCTGGAAAAACAGCAAACAATGCAGCTCAAATTGATAGAAGCCGAAAAAATGTCGGCTTTGGGCATTTTGGTAGCTGGTATTGCCCACGAAATCAACAATCCCGTCAACTTCATCTACGGCAATATTACCTATGTCAATGACTACGCAGGCGACATTTTAAAATTGCTCGCAATGTACCAGGATCGCTATCCCGAAACAGATGCAGAGATTGAAGAATTTCTGGAAAAAATTGACATCGACTTTCTGCGCGAAGATTTGTTGAAAACTCTTTCCTCAATGAAACTTGGCTCCGAGCGCATCCGCGAGATTGTGTTGACTTTACGCAACTTTGCGCGGGTAGATGAAGCTGAAAAGAAACCAGTTAACATTCACGAAGGCATTGACAGCACCTTGTTAATATTGCAACATTTAACCAAAGAACAACCCGGTCATTCGGCTATAAAGTTTATTAAGAATTATGGAGATTTGCCCAAGGTGGAGTGTTATGCTGGGCAATTAAACCAGGTGTTTATGAACATCATTAATAATGCTGTTGATGCCCTGCGGGAGCGAGAGCAAAAGTCTTCAGTGGACGATATCGAAGCCAACCCTATCCAGATGACAATTACTACTTCTATTATTTCCGATAATTGGGCAAGAATTAGCATCAAAGATAATGGTCTGGGAATGAATGAATCTGTAAAAGCAAAAATTTTCGATCCGTTTTTTACCACCAAACCAGTTGGGCACGGGACGGGTTTGGGACTGTCAATTAGCTATCAGATTGTTGTGGACAAACACGGCGGGAGGTTAGAGTGCATCTCCGCAATTGGAGAAGGGACTGAATTGGCGATCGAGATTCCGATCGCCAATTCCCGCAGCTAAGGATCGCGAATTAAATAACTTACAATTTTAATTGTTATTGTGGGATGGGCGTCCCGCCCGTCATGAGTGGACG
>NZ_JAUBRP010000083.1:0-26876 GCF_036701935.1 Microcoleus sp. M2_D5
TCGATGTCCACTGGAGGGGCAGCGATGAAGGCGATGATGTAGCAGATGGTGGCGCTCAGGAGTGTAGGAATCATCAATACTCCGAACCAACCTACATAAATGCGGTTGTCGGTGCTTGTGACCCATTCGCAGAAGCGTTCCCAGACGTTGGCGCTTTCGCGCTGCTGTAAGGTTGTTGTCATGGTTTTATGATTGCTGTATTTGGTTGTCAATGTTCGGATGATGTTTATATTATTAACGGTCTTGTTAACGTTTGTAAAGGGGTTTAGCGACAGTTAAACTGATGAGGGTCATCAGGAAAGCTGATGAAACCAGAGACAGGGGCGAAAAAAGCCCATTGCTAGACCGATCGAGATGACAATGTAATTATGCCCGCACCAACTCCAACCGATATCGGTACAAAGCCACAGGATGCCCGCCAGCCGCAAAATAATCCGGGTCCTGCGGCGACAAATAAATCGCTGTCACCTGATCCGCCTCAATTCTTGTACTCGCAGAATCGCCATTTTTCCCGCCTCCAACAACTCGATAAGCCGTTGTAGTTTCCACCTCATTTAAATAAATATCAGACTCTCCCCGAAAAATCTGCTGAGAAATCTCTGTAGACACAAACTCGCGAGGATTCGGCGTCTCAGTTCCCCGACTGGTAACAATCGAAATTAATTGGCGTTCCCCTTTCAAAACAGTAATTTGGCGGTTGGGATTGGTCGGATCGACTTTCACCGAAACTACGCCACGATCGCCTAAATAAGCCTTGGCAATATTCAAACCGTTAAAAGTGCGATCGGCTACAATCTTTTGAGCCTTTTTAAAAGTATAATTAGAAATTAACCCAAGATTTTGTTCAGGTTGAAATCGCACTTTAAATAATACCGGCTGCTGCAAATACTGGCGGTTGCTTTCAAACCCAGGCGTGATAATATTTGGCGCTAAAGGAGCGGCTAAATCTACCAAAGTGCTAGCAACACTCCAATTCCCCGCCATCCAGTCGGGATATACCAAATCTCCCTTAGCTACAGCGATAGGAGGCTTGCTTTCCCAATTGGGAAAACTTGATATGCGATCGCCCAAAACCCCCGCCCTCGCACCGCCACCCCACAGCAACACCAGCAAAACCAAACAAAAACTCCAAAATACCTTCATACCCAATTACATTCAAAAAACTAACCTTCTGTCTCTCCTTCTCTTCTTTCTCTCTTCTCTGCGTTCTCTGCGCCCTCTGCGGTTCATTAATCCAAAAATTAGACAACAAATCAGTTAAACATCATATTTTATAGAATTTTCACAAACAGGCAAGATGCCTGTTTCACAAAATTAGATGTTCTGCTTGTGAGGAGTAGGGGTTGGGCAGGAGAACCCGCCCCCAATATGCAATTTAAAGGTGGAAAAACAGATTGTTTAAAGCGCCTCAACAGGTGCCGGCTCCCAAACTTCCCCGTATTTTTCCTTCAATTCGTGCCAATTTTCCACCTGTCCGGGTTCGTATTCCCCCGGCTTTACCCACTGCAAAAACGCACTCAAAGCAGCCTCATTTTGTTCGTCTAGAAAACGGATTGCATAAGTAGTAAAATTGCCTCTTTTCGCCTCACCAGTTTCAAACTTCACCTGTTTTATTTTGTCCATATTTAGGTGAAACTCAAATATTTCGGCGTGCATATTGGCATACTTTCCCTTCGGCAACTCCGCATAAAACAGCTTGTGAATTGAACCGCGCACTTCCAGCACAGCCGCGCTGCTAGTCACGATTAAACGCAGCGTTCCCAAGTTTTCGCAAGCTTCCAAGAATTCTTTCAGATTAGGCATAATTTAATTGGGGAATTGGGTATTGGCAAAACAGGGCATTGGTAATTGGTAATTGGTAATTAAGAACAACAATAACTAACAACTAATGACTAATGACTAATGACTAATGACTATGTTTCGTGCAGTTCGTAAGCAGCGACAATCCTCTGCACTAGAGGATGTCGCACCACATCCGCCTGAGAGAATTCGCAGAAAGCAATGCCCTCAACGTTGCGGAGAATGTTTTGGGCGACTGACAATCCCGACTGTTGGTTTGGCGGCAAATCTGTTTGAGTGATATCGCCCGTCACTACCATTCTCGATCGAAAGCCCAGACGAGTCAACACCATTTTCATCTGAGCCGGCGTCGTATTTTGAGCTTCGTCCAAAATTACGAAAGCATTGCTGAGAGTGCGCCCCCGCATATAAGCTAAAGGAGCTACTTCGATCAAGCCTCTTTCCATTAAATCGGCCATTTTTTCAGGGTCGATCATTTCTTGCAGGGCGTCGTAAAGCGGGCGCAAATACGGATCGACTTTTTGCTGCAAATCTCCCGGCAAAAACCCTAATTTTTCGCCAGCTTCCACCGCTGGCCTGGTTAAAATCAGCCGTTCGTACTGCTTGCTCAACAGCGCTTGCACGGCGAAAATAGCAGCTAGAAATGTTTTGCCAGTACCAGCGGGGCCAATGCAAAATGTCAGGTCATGCGTGCGTACTGCTTGGACGTATTGCCGCTGCTTGAAGGTTTTGGCTCTAATTTCTTCGCCGCGGCGGGTTCTGGCGAGAACATCTCGCTGCAAGTCTTGTAAATCGCCTTGGCGGTTGCTATCCAAAGCGAGGCGCGCCGTCTGGATTTCAACTCCGGTAATATTTTTGCCGGATTTCCAATAGTCGGAGAGCGATCGCACTAATTTATGACACAATTCTACTTGACTTTTTGTGCCAGAAATCAGCAGTTCTTGCCCTCGCATTACCAGGGTAGCACCGGTTTGCTTAGAGATCATTTTCAGGTTTTCTTCTTGATTACCGGCCAGCGACATTGCACTTTGGGTGCTCGGTAACTCTATTGTTAGTTTTTCATTCATGCCAACATAATCTCCTCCAAATAAGCAATTAAAAGTTAACAACTAAACGTTCAACCAGTCACTATTTGCGAACAAAAAGACGCCATTTACTAGGTAAAACCTAGTATCTAAGGCGTCTTTTAGATTTAGCTCCCAAATGAGTTTGGTGCTTGAGGCACAAATCAAATCTCCCTTCTATTAAGTCAGGCAATTTTAGATTTTAGATTTGAAATTTTAGATTTTAGATGAACCTGATGCCGCTGACATTTGAAATTTGAAATTTCACATTTGTTTCCGATCGCAAAACCGGCAATTTCAAACCAAACGGGGCTTGTAATACAAAGTCTACAACAGGCTATCTAAAATCTAAAATTCTTTCTGGACTCTGCAGTTAGTTAATAACCGGGAGTATTTCTGCTCGTTCTAAACGTAGGTGTGTTAGTACGGCGAGGTTGTTCTCTCGGAGTTCTGCTAGCCAAGGGACTCGGCGACGGAGGTGGCGTCCGGGGTCGGAAGTCGCCTCGCGGCTCCCGCGAGCCACGATCTGGGCGATCCCGATCCGGGCGGTCGCGATCCGGGCGATCCCGATCGCCCCTGGGCGGGCCAGATCCGCGATCGCCCGCTTCGCCATCGTATATATCTAAGTAGAGGGACTGACCCGCCGTCTGCGCCACCGCTTCGAGCGTAGTTCTAATCGCCTGAATATTGCGTCCGCCCCTACCGTAAACCCGGCCTTTGTCGGGATCTTCAAAAGCAAGCCTAACCCAGACCCGCGATTGGCGCGGGTGCAGTTCGCAATCAACCCGCAAAGAGCCGGGGGTCTCTAAAAAAGGCCCAATTAAAAACTTAACCAGTCCAGCATAGTTGGGACTAGCTGGCTGTTGCTGTGCTGGATTCAACGTTAGCTCCGGCTCCGACTTGTTCAAATACATGGGCTTTTCTCAGGATGTCACGCACGGTGTCAGTTGGCTGAGCGCCTTCTTGCAGGCGCTTGACAATCGCTGGAACATCCAGCCTGGTTTCGTTATTTCTGGGGTTGTAATAGCCGAGCTCTTCTAGGGGACGGCCGTCGCGGCGAGTAGAACTGTTCATCGCTACAATTCGGTAGCTGGTCTCGCGTTTTTTCCCGTATCTCTTCAATCGCAGTTTGATCATCTTCTTGCACAATAGTCTTGTTCCAATTCTAAGCTATTTTGTCAGTGCTCCTTCCCCGAACCCCAACTCAACCCCTATTTCTTAACCTCCGACCAAAATATCGCTACGATTTGCTGCCCCCAAGGCAGGTCTGGCGCCGTCAATGTGCGGTGTAATTGCTACTGGCAAAATCGATGCAGTTCCCCACTGCTGCACCAATTTTTGCAAAAATATATCTTGCTGCGCTCTCAAAGAGTCCCAATCAGTGCCGCGATTAATAATTGCAAACCAAACTAAACCCCGATCGCGCGTGGGGATAGCTCCAGCCAAAGCAATCACCGTGTCCAAAGTACCAGTTTTCACCACAGCCGATCGCGGAATGTGTCGGGATTCCAAAGTTCCTTTATCGCGCCCGGACACCGGAAACAAGTCAGCAACTGTCAGCCCAGTCGTCTGAAGGTTGCGCCCGATCGCCTGCATCATCCCACAAGCCGCCCTCGGAGACATCCGATTTTCCACTCCCAGTCCCGAACCGTTAACTAATTGAAGTTCATCCTCCGGCACCCCCGCAGCCCAAGTCGCTTGCTGCTGAACTATTTTTGCCCCACCCAAATCGTCGGCGAGCATCTGAGCGATTTCATTATCGCTGTGGACGTTCATCTGCTTGAGAATTTCGGCTAAAGGAAGCGATCGGCGCTTCAGCAGCAAACGCCCCGAAGTCACAAATTTCTCAGCAATGACGCTGCCGGCAACCGTTACTTGCGGCTTTCTAGTTCCCGGAGCCATCTTAGAATACATTGCCACCACGTCCGCAGGCCAATTACTACCCTCAAGAGCTTGCCGCAGTATCTCCCCCGCCACCAAAGGATCGGACTGATAATTCATGCGGAAATTGCCTGTCACCACCAAATTCCCCGCCACCCGCTCGATACCCATTTGATTGAGAGCATTGCCCACGGCGATCGCCTCCTCCCACACAAACAGCGGATCGCCCCCGCCGCTGACCACCAAATCTCCCTGCAACACCCCATTCCTAATCGGCCCAGTTCCCCGGAACCGCGTTTCAAACTGATAATCCGGGCCCCAAGTATCCAGCGACGCCAGAGAAGTTGCAATCTTAGTCAGCGAAGCCCCAGGCATCAGCGTCTTCCCCTGCTGACTTACCAGCGGCACCATTCCCGCTTGCACCCAAATTCCCTGATTCCCCTCAATCAGGTTCTTGTCCTTCAACTCTTTCAAATATTCCCGCACGGTCGCTTCTGCAGGCAAGTCGGGATTTGCCCCATCTATTCCCCCAAAAGCCAAATCTTCGGCCACCACTAACCCGGGTATCCCTCCCCGCCAAGCCAGCACTGACGCAGCATTAGGCGCGGCACTGCCTACTCCAGCCATGTCGAGCCACAGAGACATCATCCCCGAGCTAAATAAATCCAGCATTTTTTACTCCTAAAGTCAATCGATATTAGATTTTAGATTTGAGATTAAAGAATTGAAGAAAGCGCTCCCACTGATAAATCCGGGGGCAAGTGATGAGGATGGGGAGCTTTTTTCTCGCTCCACGGATGAATCCGGGGTTTCCGGACTAAAGTGCTTGCGGTCATGTAAACTATTTCATTGATTTTTTCAATTTGCAGTCAAAAATAGTAAAGTAGTGACAAAACAAGTTCTATCAGAGTAGTCGGAAATAAGAATTGTCCGATCGCCCTAGCGATCGGATTTTAGTTCTTTATTCAGACTTGTGGATTCAAGCTCCTGACCGAAAGACGAGACGCAAGCCCCGGGCTACCGACATGGGGATAAGTCGGTAGCGGTTTCAACCGCCGTGTATAATCAGCACAAGCGAAAAGTGAGTAGGAATAACATAAGAGCGCATTGAAGTACCCTAGTATGGAGCAATCCCAGCAACGGACTGATCCAACTAGATTTGGAATAGTTAAAGGGCAAATAATGGCAGGGTATGGAGCGTTCAAACTTAAACATACGAAGGACTCAGAAAGTATACGCAATCTCAGCTTTAAGCTGTTTGAGTGAGTAGAGGGATACTTGAATGTCCCGTTGTCGCCTTGATTGGTGGGCAAGAATCCCCCGGCTTTAGACGTGGGGAGGTTCAATTCCTGGTAGAATTTTTAGTGTTTCTCAAACATTGGTCAATGGGATCGACACGCGCAAGAATTGCAATAGACGCTATGGGTGGGGATCATGCCCCCGCCGAAGTTGTAGCTGGAGCGCTTAAGGCACAAGAAGAATTAGGCGTAGAGATTTTGCTCGTGGGCGACCCGCAGCAAATAGAAGACTCGCTCCGGCAACAAGACGCGATCGGCCGCGTCTGTACAGGTCAGCTAGAAATCGTTCCTTCAGAAGGAGCGGTGGAAATGCACGAAGAACCTTTGAGTGCCCTCAAACGCAAGCCCAACGCTTCGATTAACGTAGCGATGAACTTGGTAAAGCAGCAGCAAGCTGATGCTGTGGTGTCCGCCGGTCACTCCGGCGCGGCAATGGCTGCTGCCCTGCTCAGGTTGGGCCGGCTCCCCGGAATCGATCGCCCTGCGATCGGTGCGGTTTTGCCCACAATGGTACCGGGCAGCTCTGTACTTATTCTCGATGTCGGCGCTAATGTGGACTGCCGCCCCAAATTTTTGGAGCAGTTCGCTCTTATGGGAACTATTTACAGCCAGTTCGTGCTGGGCGTCGCCGAACCTAAAATCGGCCTGCTCAACATTGGCGAAGAACCTTCTAAAGGCAACGACGCAGCGGTGCGAACTCACCAGTTATTGGTGGACAACCCGAACATTCCTTTTGTCGGCAATGCCGAAGGCCGCGACGTGCTGTCTGGGAAGTTCGACGTGATTGTCTGCGACGGGTTTGTCGGCAACGTGTTGTTAAAGTTTGCCGAAGCGGTGGGCGAAGTCGTAGTCCAGGTGCTTAAGGAAGAGTTGGTCAAAGGACTCCAACATCAAATTAACGACCCTATGCTGCAAAAAAGCTTGCAAGGATTCAAGCAGCGGGTAGACCACGTTGAACACGGCGGCGGTTTGCTGTTGGGCGTTGCTGGAGTTTGCATTATCAGCCACGGTTCGTCTCAAGCTGCTTCAATTTTCAATGCCATTCGTTTGGCGAAGGAGGCTGTTGACAACCAAGTGCTGGAGCGAATTCGATCGTCCAATAACCAAAGCGCTCTGGAACAAGAAGCTGTGAATTAAAAGCAGTAAGTAGGAATTAAAAATTAAAAATGTCAAATTAAAAATGTCAGCTTAAACCAACTGTTTTGCTTAAAAAAAAGTAATTTCAGCAGTTTAAAAATTAATTTTAATTGGTAGTTTTTAATTTTTAATTTCTAGATGGATCGCTCATAAATGGAGAGGAATGTTGCAGCAATCAGGGTTCGGCATTGCCGTCACGGGTAGCGGTTCTTGTACACCGCAGGTTTCGCTGGATAATAACGGTTTGAGTCAGATAGTAGAAACGTCTGACGAGTGGATAGGGGCGCGGACGGGCATTCGTTCCCGCAGGCTGGCGGACGATCGCACTTCTTTGTGCGATTTAGCCACAGAGGCATCTCAAAAGGCGATCGCAATGGCAGAAATATCGCCTGCAGATATTGATTTGATTATTTTGGCGACTTCCAGTCCTGACGATTTGTTTGGCACTGCCAGTAAAATTCAATATCAGTTGGGCGCGACAAAAGCTGTGGCTTTTGATTTGACAGCAGCTTGTTCGGGCTTTGTTTTTGGTTTAGTGACAGCCTCGCAGTTCATTCGGACAGGGGTTTATCAAAATGTTTTGCTGATCGGAGCCGATATTTTATCTCGCTGGGTGAATTGGTCGGATCGCGGTACTTGCATTCTATTTGGAGACGGTGCAGGTGCGGTGGTATTGCAGGCTTCAGAAGTCGATTCCTTTTTGGGATTTGAAATTCGCAGCGACGGCACGCAAAATTCGTCTCTCAATTTGGCTTACAAAGCCGAGTCAAAAGAATTAATTGAGGGCGTCAGCGTCGCAGTTGGTGGATTTGAACCCATCACAATGAATGGTCAAGAAATCTATCGCTTTGCCGTGAGAAAAGTGCCAGAAGTCATAGAAAAAGCTATGTTTCGGGCAAATGTCAGCGCTGCTGAAATTGACTGGCTGTTGTTGCACCAAGCCAATCAGCGGATTCTCGATGCAGTTGCTCAAAGGCTAAAGATTCCCCCCGAAAAAGTAATCAGGAATTTGGCGAATTACGGCAATACCTCAGCGGCTTCAATTCCCCTTGCCTTAGACGAAGCCGTGCGTCTGGGTAAAGTTAAAGCGGGCGATACTATTGCTGCTGCTGGTTTCGGTGCAGGTTTGACTTGGGGGGCTGCGATTTTTAAATGGGGAAGGTAAAGCGATTTTCGATTGGCGATTTTCGATTGGGGAATCATGGTAATACCATTTTTGATTTTCGATTGGCGATTTTCGATTTTAGATTGGGAATTACTGAGGAACTATGGGTTTGGCTCTGGTACAGCAGTTTCATTCTTTTTGGGAACTGGTATAATGTTTGGCGACTTTAAAGTTTGGCTAATGATTGTCGGGAGTGCTACCCTTGAAAAATACAAATCCTTTAACACGCCATACATAGGGCAAGGTTCGCAGCAGTGCACCACCCGGACAGCAGTTATTGACAAGCGCGTGCTCAAAGGGAAAATCCTCTATTCTTCGATCGACTTTCCCCGGCTGGAAGGTTAAAAATTTTGTTACGGCTATTAATTAAATTAAAGTAGCAAAAAAAATATAAACCTGGTGAAAATCGCAATTATTATGTTATAATTGTGAGTCGCGAGTAGATAGTTCGTTAACCGAAAGATAGCGGATACCAGCGAGCGAAGTTAGAAGCGGGAAAGAAAGAATTTTTGCAATCACCAATTAGCAACCACCAATTAGCAGATTACCGGAAAAATGACTAAAACAGCATGGGTATTTCCCGGACAAGGTTCCCAGGCGATCGGGATGGGTGCAGACTTATTAAACTTGCCAACAGCCAAAGCCAAATTTGAGATCGCTAAAGAAATTTTAGGCTGGTCTGTCCCGGAAGTTTGCCAAAAAGAAGAAGCAAAACTATCTCGGACTCTCTACACTCAGCCTTGCTTGTTCGTAGTAGAAAGTATTTTGGCCGACTTAGTGCGAGAAAAAAGCGATCGGCCAGCAGTCGTTGCCGGTCACAGTTTAGGAGAATATGTTGCCCTCTACGCAGCAGGCGTCTTTGACTTTGAAACCGGATTGCGCTTAGTCAAACGCCGCGCCGAACTCATGGAAACTGCCTCCGGCGGGCAAATGGTGGCTTTGATCGGGTTCGACAGGCAGGAACTCGAACTGCAAATTCAATACAGCCGAGACGTAGTGCTGGCAAACGACAACAGCGAAGCACAAGTCGTGATTTCTGGAACGCCCGCAGCAGTAGAAGATTTGCTTGCCAAAATCAAAGTCAAACGCGCGGTTAAATTGAATGTTTCCGGTGCGTTTCACTCTCCCCTGATGGCATCAGTCGCGGCAGAGTTTCAACTAGCGTTAAAGTCTGCAAGGTTTTCCGATGCTAAAATGCTGGTGCTCTCGAACGCAGAACCGTCAGCCACTACCAGCGCAGCCACTTTAAAGCAGCGGTTGACTCAGCAGATGACCAAAGGCGTGCGGTGGCGAGAAATTTCTCTGCAATTGCCGCAACAAGGAATCGATCGGGTAGTGGAAATTGGCCCCGGCAAAGTTCTCACTGGTTTGATCAAACGGACTTGTCCCGATTTAGCGTTGGTAAATGTTAGCAGTTTTGCAGATTTGCCAGCTTAATCTATTTTTAGCCTGTTATTAAACGGCAGGCTCTCAAATTTAGAGTTAATTGGCCCGAAGATTGCCGAAAAACAATTTGCACAACAGGCAATATTCCGATTTGCCTGTTGTGCACCAGACAGTTAGAAAATATTAATCAAAAATCTGGAAATCGATCGACCTGACCGAAAGCATCCAGGATACCCGCCACGCGATCGATCCGTCCAGAAATAAAAAACCTGTATCCGATAAAGGATCTCCCCAATTTATCTGGCGCAAGTCAATGCTTCAATTCTAAAATCTAAAATCTAAAATCTAAAATCTAAAATCGATTGACGGGGCGATCGACAAATCCTGATGTAGACTAGGCGTAAAAACCAAGCTTATCTGGTATTTATATGAAAAAAGTCCTTTACTGGTTGATGGGCGACAAGGCAGGCAGAACCATAGTAGGTGCGTGGAACTGGCTGTGGGGACTGCCAGTAGAGTCAGGCGGCCAGGTGTCGGTGGCGGTAGCCGAAGAATCGCTGCGATCGATGCAAGAATCAGTGCAAAAGCTAGCAGCAGCAGTCTCCACCCAAGTTGCAGCCTACCAGCGCGCCAAAACGAAATATGAAGAAAAAGTTAGGGAAATGCAAGCCGTAGAGCGCCAAGCCATCACAGCCCAGCGCAACGGCAACGAAGAAGCAGCCCGCTTGGCAATGTCGAAGGTAATTCAGACAGAACAAATTCTGCCGCAATTAGAATCCCAAGTAAAACAAGCCGAACAATACGTCAACGCTTCCAAAGACAAGCTAAATCGAGAACGGATGAAGCTGGAAGCCTACAAAACCGATATGCAAAATATGAAAGATATGGCAGAGATTAACGAAGCCCTCCGAGCCATATCCACAGTAAACAACGACCTCAGTATCGATTCAGCTCGATCGCAGTTTGAGCAAGCCAAAAACGCCGTCCACGGCCGCAACATCCAACAGCAAGCTTTAGCAGAAATATCTGAGAACCCCCAAGAAAGACTTCAGGCAGAATTAGAAAATATGACCTTAGACGATGAAGTTAATCGCAGGCTGCAAATGTTAGAAGGCTCGAACAACAAAGAACTTCCCAACTAAGGAGAATTTTATGGCTAAGAGCGGGCCTCCCCCCATAGTTTTTATTCTGTTATTTCTCTTGCTCGCCGGTGGCGGTTGGTTCTTTTTTCTCAATAAACCAGCCTCCCAGGATGCTAATAATACCCCCACTCCCACACCTGCAGGCAATGCTGTCGCACCTCCAGTCGCGCCAGTAGTCGGCGGTGCTTCGCCTGTTGCAGCTAGTTCCTTTGCACTTCCAGCTTCCGTACCTGCAGGCACGGCCGTGAGAATTGACGGTTCTACCAGCATGGTGACAATCAATCAGAACCTCAAGAACGGCTTTCAAGCCAAGTTTTCCGGCACTACAGTCGATACCAAAGCGAACGGTTCTGAAAAAGGAATTCAGGATTTGGTGGCGGGAACAGCCGATATTGCAGCGGTATCGCGACCTTTGACGGCTCGAGAACAAGGTCGGGGTTTGGCAGCGGTGCCTGTTGCCCTAGATACCATCGCCCTTGTAGTCGGGATTAACAACCCCTTCAAGGGAGGTTTAACTTCCGCTCAAGTTCAAGAGATATTCAAGGGAAATGTTCAAGACTGGTCGAAAGTCGGCGGCCCGGCAGGCCCGATTAAAGTAATTAACAGACCGGCAGTTAGTGGCACTCACCAAACGTTTAAAGAACAAGTGCTCGGAGGTGGCGAGTTTGGCGCGACCCCAAATATTACCACGCTCGATCGAGATGCGACAACTCCCCTGCTGCAAGCTTTAGGCAACAACGGCATTGGCTATGCCACATTCGCTCAAGTAGTCAATCAGAGAACGGTGCGCGTTGTTCCCGTCAACGGCGCGACAACTGATGCAGGTAACTATCCTTACAAGCGGCAGTTGTACTACGCTTACAAAAATCCTCCTAGCCCAGCAGTTAAGGATTTCTTGGGCTACGCGATTTCTTCGGAAGGACAAAAAGCGATGCTGGCAGGAAATTGAGCCTTTGCAAAGAATTCGCCCGAATAAATTCTGGCGCTACACAAGCTTGCAAAGCGGTTTCAACCGCCAAATCATCTAACAGCACGACACGCATAAACACGGATACACTGATGATAGGATCGCGAATTAAATAATTTACACTCTCGAAAGTGGGTTGGACTCTTATAGCCCGCCCTTTCTGGACGGGCTATAAGAGTCCATCCCACAAGAACCATCACGCATTCTAAGTTATTTAAGTCTCATTCCATAGTCAACTTAGCCAATTAGCTAAACAGTCCGATCGCTCGACCTATCCGTGTATCCGTGTCAAAATCCGTGTAGTGCTACTTTTTTGATTCCTGAACTGATAGGCTAATATTCGATGTAATTTAAAATCTCAGGTTTTCTGTGAGCAAAAGTCGCGAACCAGTCGAAAGTTTACTTCTCTACTATTTATTCAAATGGTCAATTGTCAGCCCGATGCTGCACCTGTACTTTCGGGGCCGCATCTACGGTGCAGAAAATGTTCCGACAGAAGGGCCACTGGTAGTAGTCAGCAATCACGCCAGCGATTTTGACCCGCCGATTTTGTCCAATTGCATGAGGCGGCCGGTTGCATTTATGGCAAAGGAAGAGTTATTTAAAGTTCCTATTTTGAAGCAGGCAATTACGCTTTACGGTGCTTATCCAGTCAAGCGGGAAAGTGCCGATCGCAGTGCAATTCGCTCGGCTATCAACTCTTTGGAAAATGGCTGGGCGACGGGTGTATTTTTGCAGGGAACTCGCACGCCAGACGGCAGAATTACTGAACCGAAATTAGGTGCGGCGCTGATAGCTGCTAAGGCAAAAGCGCCGCTCTTACCTGTTAGTTTGTGGGGAACTCACGCAATTTCGTCGAAAGGTTCGGGAATGCCGCGTCCGGTGCCGCTGACGGTGCGAATTGGCAAGCTAATTGAAGCGCCCGGTTCGTCGGATCGCGAGGAGTTGCAAGCGCTGACTCAAAGATGTGCGATCGAGATCAATGCGATGCACGATTTGGGGCGCTGATTTGCTTGGAGGATGTTTTGTATAACTTACCAAGAAAGCTGGTTTGATAGATAAAAAACATCGTTACAGGTTTGTAGTGAGAAGGAAGACTCCTCGTTACAAACCTATTTTATTGCGATTGTACGATGCCTCTGACATAAGCGACAGCTAAGGGGGAAATTTTTTCTGTAACTGCTGCGATAACTTGGCGATCGAAGTCAGTCCAAACTCTGGGGCGATCGAACATACAAGGCTGCAAAACCCCCCACAATAAGCCGTCAGCACAAAGGTGAGCGTGGATCAAAGCTCGATGTCCGAACTCTTTGGCTTCAAAATCTTTGTTGACTACTTCAGGATTTGCTGTTTCAACATCCTCAACAAAAATCGACGGTTCAGTTCGCAAAGCTGCTGCAAACAAAGGGTCTTCTTCCCCTAAAGATTCCGGTTCTTTTTTCCATTCTGCGTCCCAAACCTCTGGAATGTTCGAGTTGCGACGCCAGCAGTAAGGTACTCTGCCTCTTTGCGTTTCAGGATTGCGGAGGTAGAGAAAGACCCGATCGCAATTTAACACCTCGCCTAAAGCCGGCACCAAAGCAGAAAAAACAGCATCCGGCGTTTTGCTGTCACTCAAAATTTTATCCAGAACTTGCGGCAGAATTTGCTCGGTCATTAACTTTAGCTTTTGAATTTCATCTACTAATTGTAAACTACTCCTTCTTTTCTCTTCTCTTCTTTTACGCATTTGTCATCACCGTCTTCGCGGTTCGTTAAATCGCTATAGAAGACAAGTTTTAAAACCAGAGGGAATGGAAAAAAATTAAAACTTGCTCAATCCTTCCCTTTGTTTATTCCATTCTGGCTTGGCTGAAGTTAGCACCCGTATAACCGGTTGTCAGCCAAAGAATAGCCCTAGCGCCGTCGCGAACAGCTTTTTGCACCGGTTCGGGGGTTCGCCCAGACGGAACTGCCACAGGCTTAAAGGTAATGCCTCGACTACCGAGTACGATTTCGCCGATAATCTGAGCTCGCCGCATATGATCGTCAGAAGTGATCAGATACACGCTCTCAATCCCTCTAGCTTTCAATTCATCTACCAGCGTAGTAAAATTTGTTACCGTATCCACAGCTCTGTAATCTAAGTGCAGGCGATCGGACTCGATTCCCGCTTCTGAAAACACCCATTCCGCGAACTCAGGATTGCTCCCAGACGACACCCAAATCGGCAATTCAGGATACTTCTGAGCAAATTTGGCAGCAAACACCTCTCGCTCCGTAGCCCCACCTAGAACTAACAAAGCTTGGGGTCTCTGAAATTCGCTCTTAACCTGCTGATAGCCAAACCAACACGCCATCAAAAGTCCTACTAGGAACCAAAAACTGCGTGAAGTGTTCAAACGCTTGTAACGCTGCGTGTTTGAATTGATTCTTAACCACATCTAAACCTATAAAAATTTTATGTAACTCACAAAGGAACCATAACAAAAAATACCGCACGTATAGCCCACTAACAGGAATTAAAAATTAAAATTTAAAAAAGGGTCGGCGGATCATAGGATTTTAGATTTTAGATTTTAGATTTTAGATTTTAGATTTTAGATTTTAGATTGACTCTACGCTTGTGGTGCGGCTTCAATGGGGGATTTTAGATTTTAGCTTTCAGATTTTATACCAACCGCCTTGGCGGTTGGTATAAAATCTGGGAGCCAATTCCTTAGCGGATATGCAAAAAAGAGGGGCAAAACTTAAGCTTTCCCCTCCGGCTGTTAATTTTTCTTGATTGTTAACGGGACTGGCCGGGTTCGAACCGGCGACCTAGCGCTTCAGATTTGTGTGAGTTTCCCCACTCTCTGGACTATACCTTCACCATAGGCTTGCAGCTTTTAGGTGGTGACCGTCTAGTCTCTAAACCTTCCTGATTTCAATATAGGCGATTGTTTAATCGCCATGAACTCAGGCTTGGCTTGGTATTGCCTTAAAGTCCTAGGAACCCACGAACTCTTTAGGTTTCACCAAATTTGACCACATTCACTCCCAGAGTTTCCTCGCGGGGTGCCCGATTCTTCAGGAGGCGCTTGCTCTATCCATCTGAGCCACAGCCCCAGTTGCTAAACCGTTTTGATTATAGCAGTTAATGTCGATTTTGATTTTTTTTTTGATGATTACCGATCGCCAGTTGCCAGTTTCGCAGCGATGCGGGCAAAGTTTTCGGCTGCGGTGAGTTTACCGGCACCGTAACAGGCGCGCTGTCTCCATGCGGTGACGGGAAGATGTCCGGGGGGAGCATCTTCGCTGAAGGAGAGCTCGCTGTAATATTTCCAATTTTCCTTGACTCGCCAGCCGACTCGATCGCAAAATTCAGTATAGTTAGCCCCGGTACTTTCCCAAATCTGCTGCTGCACGCTCAACCCGAACCGCCCGCTGCTGTATTGTTGCCAAAGTCGGTCGATCGTGCGAAGGTCTGTAGGAGGAAAACTGTCAATATCGGCTGCACTCAGCCAACCTTCGTCTTCCCTGACAGCGATTTGCAGCAAGATTTCCCAAGTGTGTTCATCAGCTTTGCGCCATTTTCCAGTTTCTAATAGCTTTGTCAGTTGGCGGTAGTCCATCCCCACTTCCGAGATAGCCGCAGTTGACTCAGGTATGGCGCCGATTTTGTCTTCTAGTCGCAGTAGAGTGCTGACAATCAATTCGGGGTTTAGTTGTTCTAGGCGGTACAGAACCCATTCTAACTGAGATTGAATGTGTGTGCGGGCGATCGCACCTTGCTGCACTTCCCCCTGCAACTCATCAAATTTAGCTAACCAATTTTGTTGATTGCGGGCCAATTCCCACATTTGTTTTGCCCACTGCAATCTAACTTGTTCTTTTTTTAAATAAGTTTTGGAAGGCTTAGCACGTTGCGGGTAGGGAGTCAAATCCCAGCCGCAAATCGAGCAAAACTCTGCTTTTTCTTCTATGTATTCAGCACCGCACACTGGACAGTTAGACATATTGCCATCAATTCGGTTGCCAAGTAATTATATGACATCTGGTAAATTAACCATAATTCGATTAGGTACGCACTTCGCACCCTACAATTACAGTTTATCTGTAGTAATGTGCGCTTTTCGCACCCCAAAGTTAGAGTTAATTATACCGCTCTAACAAGGCAAGCGAATAGTAAACAAACTGCCTTTGCCCAACTCTGATGTTACCTCGATCGTGCCGCGGTGAGCTTCCACTATTTGGCGGCAGAGGTGCAGTCCCAAACCTGTACTTGACTTCTTATGAGTTCCCGAGCTAAACCTTTCAAATAACTTTGCTTGTTCGGTGGGAGAAATGCCAGCACCGGTGTCTTTGATGTCTATGATTACCCATGCCAGCGGTTGGTTTTTGAAGCTAGTGTAAGCAGGGGAATTAGCAGCTTTTAAGCTGACATCTATTGAGCCGTTGTCGGTGAATTTAATTGCATTTCCGATTAAATTTGTCAGCAAACGGTGTAGCTCCAGACGATCGCCCGGATACTTCGCAATCGGGGCACTTTCTGCACTTTCTGTCAAGTCTAAATTTACGGATAAACCTTTAGCATCCGCTAGGGGAGCTAGTTCTTCAGCTACCTCAGTAATAAGCTGGCGCAAGTCCACGGCAGCGAAACTCAGGGATTTGCGGCCTGCTTCGTAGCGATATACTTCCAGCAACATATTTACCATCGCGATCAGGTTTTTGTTGCTGCGAACCATCGTCCCGAAAGCGTCGCGCATGGGAAGGGAAATTTCTCCCAAAGCTCCCTGCTGCATTAAAGTTAGCATTCGATCGGCTGCTACGAGGGGAGTCCGCAAGTCGTGAGCGAGTCTGGAGACAAAATCTTCGCGCTGGAGGGCGATCGAATTGCGCTCGTCTACGCTGTGTTTTAGCCGCAGGAGCGATCGCACCCTCGCGAGCAGTTCATCCATTTCGACTGGTTTGCGGATGAAATCGTCTGCTCCCATGTCCAATCCCTGCACTACGCTGGCACTGTCGTGAGCAGTGATCAGCAAAATCGGCATGAAGGGCAATTCCTTATTTTCTCGGATTCGTTTAGTGACTTCGTAACCATCCATTCCTGGCATCATCACGTCTAGCAGTACCAAATCCGGTGCTGACTTGTCAATTTGACTCAAGGCAGAAAAGCCGTTTTCCGCCGTGCTAATTTCGTAACCTTCTTCTTCCAGGATTGTCTGCACCAACAAAACATTATCTGGTGCATCATCTACAACCAGAATCCGATCGGCTTTTGTGGCATTGGGAACAGATAAATAACTCATTTAATTGCTAGCCTGGAAAAATTTTTTCAACTTTAATATGGTTTCCAACTTATGATTTCACATTTTTACACTTGTTAACTCTGTCATAAGGAATATCTCACAACTTTATCAAATCTTTTTACTTTTTATCAGTCGGATGTAATATAATCTACTACTTGGTTGTCATCGTATGCACACCGTCCCAATCATCGGGCGGGGGTACTTCCAAATAGCTCAGGGCTCGGTCGAGGTGAACTTCCACAGGTCGATCGCCAGGCCGCATTGCTAAAGCCGCTTCAAAATAACTAATAGCTTTCTGAAAATTTCTAGCAATATAAGCATCCCTACCGTTACTATAAAGTTCCAAAAACCGAACGGTTTCCCCATCAATGGGTTCAGAACTATTTTGCAGCAACTCGTAAATACCAACTGGTTGATTTTTGCCCTTAACCCGCACCTTGTCTAACTCTCGCACCCAAATTCGTTCGCGACACAAACTGTATGTAAATTCGCTCAAAATTATATCGCATCCGTACTCCTTTGTAAGCTGTTCCAATCGCGAACTCAAATTCACCGCATCCCCGATTACCGTGTAATCCATTCGCTTTTGGGAACCAATATTTCCCGAAACCACCTCTCCGGAACTAATTCCAATTCCGAAGCGAAATGGATCTTCGCCGGGGCGAGAATCATTAAACTCTTTCAAACGCCGGCGCATATCTAAAGCCGACTGCACCGCCATCCAACCGTGACTTTCGGGGGGATTCAGCGGCAGGGGCGCGCCAAAGACCGCCATTAAAGCATCGCCGATAAACTTGTCTAAAATGCCTTCGTAGTGGATAACGGCCTCCACCATCGTCTCAAAATATTCGTTCAGCAGGGATACCACATCGGAGGCTCCCAAATTTTCGGTCAGCGTGGTGTAGCCGCGAATGTCGGAAAATAAAATAGTCACTTCTTTGCGTTCGCCCACCATCAAGGCGCCTTCACCCAAGGCCATCACTTTATCTACGACTCCAGGAGTCAGGTAGCGGTACATCGTATTTTTCATCCGCTTTTCGCGGCTGATGTCTTCGAGTACCACTAAACCGCCGCGCACGCCGCCCTCTGGATTTAGCAGCGGGTTGACAGTCAAATTCAAACTGCGTTCAATTACTTTAATTCCAGAGGCGGGGATGGGCAGCGGGCAATAAGGGTGATACAGGGCAGAATTTCGCAGGGCAAATAGAGATTGGGCATTAGCTAATTCTGCCAGCGCTACTTCCTCAGTCCACGCGCGGTTTTCTCCCCAAGCGTAATATAAATTAGGGTCAGCGCGATCGGGCACGGCCAAAATATAACTTTCTTCTTCTTCTTTTTGTTGTTGTTGTTGGGAATTAAGTGTTTTTTCTACCAACAGTCCCACAGTTAAACTTTGTTCGGGAACGTAATGTCGGGCAGCATTTTTGAGACTGTCTTCTAGTCGAAATTGCAAATTGTCGATCGGCACAACTTCCCAAACATAGCGATTCACCAGTTTATCTTCCCAAATTTGGGGATTGTGTTTGCTTTTAGCTTGATTTACCGGACAGCCCAACAATTCTAGGGCTGCTTCGTTGATAGTCACAACTCGCCCCTTCAAATCCGTGGAAATCACTGCATCAGAAAGACTTTGCAGCATATCTTTCTGATACTGCTTTTCCACCATCACATTCTGAAACAGTTGAGAATTTTGCAGCGCCATTCCCGCTTGGGAATTAAACGCTCGCAAAAACTCTTCGTCGGAAGGGGTGAAAGTACCTTGGTTCTTATTAATTAGCTGAGTTACCCCGATCAGCTCACCTTTAGCGTTATGCACCGGCATACACAAGACAGTCCGAGTGCGGTATCCCGTTTTCTGGTCTGTAGAGGGGTCAAAGCGGGGATCGTCGTAAGCATCTGTAATATTTAGAGGTTGACCGGTCGAAGCCACGTAGCCTGCAATTCCCTTATTAGCAGGAATGCGGATTTCGACCATCGTTTTGTCGTCAGCCTTGGCGACTTTTGTCCAGAGTTCGTTGGTTTCCCGATTTAATAAAAATAGCGTGCTGCGATCGGCCTGCATCAAGTCGCGAGCTTGATCCATTACAGAGCGCAAAGTTGTTTCCAAGTCAAGACTTTGACCCAAAGTCGTGGTGGCTCTCAACAGTGCGGCAACCCCTCGCTGGTTGCGGGCGACGACGTAGAAAGACTGACAGCTTTCGAGAATAATCCCGATCGAATCTGCAAAAGCCTGGAACTGCTGTTCGTCTTCCTCGGTAAAGGAGACATTGCCAGCTTTATTTAACAGTCTGACCACCGCTACGGGTTCGTGTTGGCTCTTGCTGCTAAAAATCGGCATACAGAGGATGGTCTCGATCTGGTAGCCCGGTGGTTCGTCTACTTCGGTATTAAAATACTCGTGCGATCGAGCTTCGGCGACATTGATCGATTTTCCGGTTGTTGCTACGTAGCCTAAAATGCCTGCATCCATCGGCAAGCGCACTTCTACATCTTCGCCCGTAAGTGGATCGACTGTTTTGTGCCACAGTTGATTTTTGTTCGAGTCAACCAAAAAAATTGTTGTCCGGTCTGCTTGCAAAATTTGACCAATTTTCACAGTGAAGGCATCCAAAAGTTGCTCTAAGAGACTTTCGAGTGCTTCATTGTTAATCAGGTCCATCGCCCGGATAAATTGCTGAAATTCAGCCGTGATAAAGTCCAGCAGGCACACTAATTCAGGAACTGGCAAGCTCTTAACACGGGAGGTCAATGCCCCCATAAAATTGACTTGAGTCAGTGTAGCCAGAACGCTACCAGTATTGGAGAATGTCATGATTAACTGCTTGCTCAGATGGGTAGACTGACCGCAGGTCGATCTGCGCGAGATTCGGCGGCGGTGCAAACTCTTGAATTTGTTTGCAAGCGCATCGGCACTCGCTTGTCGCTTTGATGAATCGTGAGTTCAAAAGTGGCGCACGCAACTTCAGTTTGCTTGTTATGTATGCTCGATCGATCTTTTTTCCAACCTCGATACTGATGAGGGTTCGTCAATTCAAGCTGAACTTGAGTTCGCAAAACAGAAGGCCTGAAAATTAGGTGACAGGCTTTAGTTCGATCGACAGTGCCATGTAGATTTGACGTTCTGTGCTCGGCCCCAGCGCGCGGTGTTACTGTTTTAGCGCACTCGGCGACCGTATCCGGTCAGGTAAAGGGCGCTATGAAAGCAGCGCGCAAGGCATTCCTACAGAGCTTACTCATAGTTTAATGGTAAACGCAACAGCAGGATAGCGACGGTAATTTATGCAGCAAAAAAGTTCGATCGGTCTTTGAAAACATCCCTATTCAATACCAACTGACGATCGAACAGCGAAGCTAAGCTGGCGGTGATGTTTAAAGGTGCTACAGATCCTGACATTTAGGCCGCTCTGGGCACAGACTCGGCAAACACCACTGATTGATAGTACCGCTGCAGTTGTGCGGCAGCGGCAGCCCAACCCCAGCGTTCGGCTTCTTTGCGAGCGTTGTGGCGCAGGGTTTCCCGTTCTTCGGGATTCGCAAACAGACGCTTGGTGGCGGCGAGTGCTCCTTCTTCGTCGGCGGGGTCAAATAAATATCCGTTAACGCCGTCGGTGACGATATCGGGAATTCCGCCGCTGCGCGCCGCCACTACGGGCGTCCCCGCAGCCATTGCTTCTAGGAGCACTAAGCCCAGGGTTTCGGTGCGGGAGGGAAAAATGAAGGCGTCGGCGGATGCGTAAGCTCTTGCCAGTTCTTGCCCTTTGAGGTAGCCGACAAAATTGGTGGGTGTACCGGCAAAATATTGTTCGAGGGTTTGCCGGTGCGGGCCGTCTCCCACTAAGGCGAGGCGGGCGTCGGGAATGGCTGCGAGGACTGGTTTGATGCGTTCGATTTCTTTTTCTGCACCGAGGCGGCCGACGTACAGCAGCAGGGGACTGTCTGGGTTATTTTCCGAAAGGCGCGATCGCATTTCTCGACTTGCCAATTCCGGGACAAACATTTCAGTATCTACGCCCCGCTGCCATAAATCTACTCGCTCAATGCCGTGGCTTCTCAATTCCTCCACCATTGCTGTAGAAGTACACAAATTAAGTTCTGCTTGGTTGTGAGCACCTTTGAGCAATTCCCACAATAAAGGTTCGAGGACTCCGAAACCGTAGTGGTGCAAGTATTTCGGCAAATGCGTGTGGTAAGAAGCCAAAATCGGAATATTGAATTTTTTGCCGTAATATATACCGCCCAATCCCAAAATAGCGGGATTGACAACATGAATAATATCCGGTTTAAACTGCTCTAATTGGCGGCCGACAGCGGGAGAAGGAAGTGCCATTTTCAATTCCGGGTACATCGGCAAAGGCAAACCCTCCACGCCATAAACTCTGGCGCCTTTGTATTCTTTAATTCCGTAATCTGGGGAAAAGATGAGAACTTGTTCGCCCGATCGCTGCAAGTGATCTACAGTGTGAATCAGGCGCGTTACAATGCCGTCTATTTTTGGCAAAAATGTTTCAGTGAACAGAGCAATTTTCATAAAACGAAGGAAGTTCGGCAACGGATTTTGTAAGGGATGTAACGGATGTAACGGATGTCGGGAAGAAGGATTTAGTTATTTTTATATTGTTGGGAAATTGAAAATCCCAGCCTTTGGCCAACGTCGGGGTCGATAACAGGATACACTGTCTCAGAGGGAGTAAGTAATTGGATGCGATCGCCTCCTCGATACTGGCGCTGTTGCTGCACAAATTCGGAAATATCCTCGATGTTAACAATCCAATCTCGCGCGTAACGAGCCAAAGCACTGCCCCGCAAACCCTGTTGAATAGCCCGCCGTTCCAGTTTTGCACCGCTGGGATGGTGGTGCGGGTCCCATTGCAGCCGCACGGCAGAATTTTTAACAGCTTGTTTCCATTCTTTTTCGCTTCCGTACACTTCTGGAACGAAATTAGAATGGACAGCCGATGCTAAAATTTCGTCAAAAGCCGATCGCCGAAGCCAAACAGCCAGAATCACTTCTTGTCCGGGATTTGTTCCCCATTGCGATCGATACATCATCCACAAAAAATTGGGTTTAATCCAACTCATGCGGTTCAGACTGAATTCGCCGCCAAAATAACCGTGTTCCGCTGCAAAAAGACCGATCGCCGGACGGTAAGCTTGGTACACTACAACAGTATTATCGTCAAATTGTGCCAGAATGTGACGACCTGTTTTCGGCCAATTACTTACCTGATTTAAGTAAGGTTCTGTCAGCAGCTTCATTATCAATAATTACGATCGAGATGTTTGTGAAGGCAACATACAAATACCGTGAATTCCGATCGAACCCATTATCCCGCCTAAAAGCAATCCCACCCCTTCAGCCAAGCAATTAATTCTGTGAATTTCCTGTGCAGTTTTAGCAATTAAGATTTCCTTTTCCGCAGCAGAAGGCGATTCGCTAACTCGACGGTAATTTTGATAACTCGCCGTTAGTGCAGCCCATTCCGGTATTAAATAATAAGCACAGACTGCACTAGCAGAAAATCCAGGCATAACCACTAAAAGTAACAGAATGATAATTCGACTTTTCACGGCGTTTATTCCCAAACAAGCCAGCAGTAAAAACCTGATGCCATCTTTTAATTAACCGCAGAGGACGCAGAGGACACAGAGAAAGAGATAAAAAAGATAGATTATCGTAATATACAGCCAAATCCATTCAGAACTTGCGAACCTTCTCCTCTCTTCCCTTCTTTTCTCTTACTTCGCGCCCTAGCGCTTACGCGCGGCTTCGCCTAACGCGCCTTTGCGGTTCGTTAAAAAGCTCTTTCCCCGCAGGTAGAAGCCAGAACTTACTTCCAAGAAACCTTCGGCAAAATCTGGTTTTTATCGACACGGTGCTGATATTTAGTTGCAAAATTCAGCAGAGAATCGAGCAGGGAATCTGAGAGATAGTGCGGTTGCAAACCGAGGTCTAGCAAATTGGTGTTTTTGGCATTGAAATAATGTTCTTCTTTCTCGACTCTGGGATTTTCGATGTTGTTGATTTCTACTTTTAATCCCATTGCCATGCCTGCTTTTTGCACCAAGGAGGCTAAGTCGCCGACGCTGAATTGTTCGGTGAATTGGTTGAAGACGCGGAATTGTCCGGCTTCGGCGGGGTTGGCTAGAGCCAATTCCACGCACCGCACGGTATCCCGAATGTCTAAGAAGCTGCGGGTTTGTCCGCCACTGCCGTAAACTGTCAGGGGATGACCGATCGCAGCTTGGATGCAAAATCTGTTCAATGCTGTCCCAAATACTCCGTCGTAGTCCAAACGGTTGATCAACAGTTCGTCCATGCCGGTTTCATCTGTGAGCACGCCGTAGACTACGCCCTGATTTAAGTCGGTGGCTCTTAAACCCCAGATTTTGCAAGCAAAATGGATGTTGTGGGAGTCGTGGACTTTTGACAGGTGGTAGAAACTGCCTGGTTGTTTTGGATAGGGTAGTGTATCCTTGCGACCGTTGTGTTCGATCGTAATGTAGCCTTCTTCAATGTCAATATTCGGCGTGCCGTATTCGCCCATTGTCCCCAATTTCACTAGGTGACAGTCGGGGAAGTCTTCGCGGATGGCGTACAGCAGGTTGAGTGTTCCGACGACGTTATTGACTTGGGTGAGGACTGCGTGTTCGCGATCGATCATTGAGAAAGGTGCCGAACGCTGTTCGCCGAAATGGACGATCGCCTCTGGTGCAAATTTTCTCATGCTTTTGCTGAGAAAATCGTAGTTGGTGATGTCACCGACGAACAAGTCGATCGACTTGCCCGTTAAATCTTGCCATCGCTGGAGTCGTTGCTGAATCGGTGCGATGGGAGTGAGGGTGTCGCTGCACAGTTCCAGATCCCAGTGCCGCCTCACGAAGCTGTCGAGGATGCCAACTTCGTAACCTTTGTTAGAAAGGTAGAGTGCGGTTGCCCAACCGCAATAGCCATCGCCACCAATAACCAGGACTTTCATAAATCAACGGTGAATCTTGCTTGCCAATACTGGGTTAATGTACCAGGTATTGGTGCATTCTGAACCTTTAATAAGCGCGTGTTCGCCCAGGAAGGACTCTGTTTTTTGAGATTAACCCGGAATTTCGTCGGCGAAACTGGCCCGGCGGGTGAATTCAAAGGGGCCGGCCTGGGCTCCCCAGACGTGGGCGTCGGTTTCTGGGTCGCGCCCGCGATCGTGGCTGATAAATTTGTCTTGGTCAATCTCGAATTCGCTGTCTAGATAGGTTTTTTTGCCGTTTCTGACCACGGCACAGCCTTTTCCTGGTTCGACAGACCCTTTGAAGCTGTTGCCCGTCCACTGCGTAATAAAGGTGCAGCCGGGAAGCAGTGTCAGTTGTGCTTTTTTGATTTCTTGCAGCCGTTGCGGGTCGCGGGAAGCGCCGTAGAATTGTTCTTCGTTTTCTATGGCATAATTTTCGATGTCGATTCGATCGCCCGCCGGGACTAATTTCAAAACTCGGACTCGGTACGGTACGTGCAGTTCAATATCGTAGGCTTGTTCTAGGTACAAGCTGATCCCATCCAGAACTTCGATCGGCAAAGGCCTCATGCAGACGCGGATGTGGGCGAAGAATGGCGGGTTTTCAAAGGCTTGGGCTTGGTTGCTGAAATCGGCGGCCATCCAGCGGGCGAGGGTGACGATATCTGTGGAATGAGTCATTTCGATTTTAGATTTTAGATTTTAGATTTTGGATTGAGGGAGTAGAAGTTATTTTAGGGGAAAGGGCGTGTCAGACGAAATTCTGCGACTATTATCTAGAGTTTCAGTGTTAAAAACCCCTTATTGTCGCCGCGTCATTGCCATCACAGCATCAACAGTAAGTTCTGGTAAAATGCTTAAAGTTGGTAAAATGTCTGCTCCCGAACAAACTAGGGGTAGGTTATCGCCCTGCCATACCCAAACTTGTTGGCGAGATAAATCTATTAACCATGCTAATTGCGTTCCATTGCTAAGGCAAAGGAGAATCTTATTCTGCAAGTCTAAAGTGCTTTGATTTGGCGATCGAATTTCAATCAACCAATCTGGCGCTCCATCAAACGGCCCGTCTTCATCAGGAAGCCGATCGCACGCTACGATCGCGATATCTGGCACTGGTGAATGGGGAGGTAGCAAGCAGCGCAATTCTGGAACTGCTTCAAATCTGTCGGTACGATCGTTGATATAGTTAACCAAGTTGTTTTGCAGTCGCGAGTGAAACAGAGTTGGCATAGTTTTTTGGACTGCTCGCCCAGCCATCAATTCCCATGCGGGCGAAGACTCAATATTTGGTTGAGCGAGAAACTCTTCTAGTGAAACTGTTGCAATAAACTGAACCATGTTTTTTAGAAGGACTTCACTGTGCTTGTCACGCGCAAAACTCTACTGCATTATACCGCAAAATCAATGCCTTTTCTTCTGCCAACTCTCGAATTTTTAGTCGAACTCGCCCCATTGGTGCGCCTTCAATCTTCCAAAATCTCGACCAAATCTTCCATTGTCACGTCGAAGGCGCGGGCAATTTTGTAGACAGCAGAAATATCGGCTGTATTCAAAGCATCGCGCTGAACGTAGCTTCTGACAGTGTTGTAATTAACTCTGGATCGATCGGCAACTTGCTTTAGTGTCCAACCCTTTTGCTCAGCTAGTTCTCGAATCCGCAATCTAACATATCCCATTAGCGCGATCGCCCTTACTATTCCAAAAACTCGACCAAATCTTCAATCATGACATCAAAAGCAAGGGCGATCTTCCCAACGGCACTCAGATCGACCATACTCATCCCATCATCGCGTCTAGCGTACCCTTTAACCGTGTTGTAATTAACCCCTGAGCGATCGGCCACGTCTTGCAGCGTCCAGCCCTTTTCTTCTGCCAACTCTCGAATCTTTAGTCGAACTCGCCCCATTGGTGCGCCCTCAATCTTCCAAAATCTCGACCAAATCTTCCATTGTCACGTCGAAGGCGCGGGCAATTTTGTAGACAGCAGAAAGATCGACTGTATTCAAAGCATCGCGCCTCCCGTAGCTTTTTACTGTGTTGTAGTTGACTCCCGAGCGATCGGCAACTTCTTTGAACGTCCAACCTCTTTGCTCAGCTAGTTCTCGAATCCGCAGTCTAACGTAGCCCATATTTGGCTTGACATCGGTGCATATATACCCGACAATAGCTATGTACACTGAAAACGATCGCCCTCCTAGCCTCGAAAACTTAAGGGCGACCGTTTTTCTACCAAATCCCGCTTTCTGCGGGGAAGGATTACCCTATGATACCAACATCCAAGCCCAAATTAAACACTCATCCCTGGTGTATCGTGCGGCAATTGCCAAATATGCAGCGATTGGTGGTTGCTCGGTTCCACCGTCGGGGCGATGCTGATGGATACATACAGATTTTACGGGGGTTGTTGCCGCAGGCTAAACACGCGATCGTTTTTGATACGACAGGGGCCCAGAAATTGGCACAAGTGCGATCGACTCAATTAGAACGAATGTTGTAATTAATCAGGAGCGATCGAATTTTACAACAAGTGCGATCGCTCCTTCATCCTCAAGGTGAATAATTGGGGAATCGAGAGATTTTAGATTTTAGATTTTAGATTTTAAATTTTAAATTTTAGATTTTAAATTTTAGATTTTAAATTTTAGATTTTAGCATTAACCAAATTAGTCTGGGTCTCATATTAAATTTGCCACTTAAGTAGGTCGGTGCGAAAAAACCGAACTATGTTAAAATAAGTAAAGATAGGAAATACGTCTACCAAGGTAACT
>NZ_JAUBRP010000084.1:0-26394 GCF_036701935.1 Microcoleus sp. M2_D5
TATAATTTTCATTGTTATTGTGGGATGGGCCTGAAAGCCCGTCTTTTAAGGACGGGCGGGACGCCCATCCCACTTTCTAGAGTGGAAGTTATTTAATTCTCATTCCTTATTTGATTAACTAATTCATTTGGTCTCCGGCAGTGCAGTCTTTGAAAAATTCTAAAAACGCTGCATCATTGCTAATGTGAGTAGACAGAATACTTTTTCTTCCCCCTTCTTTCTTTCGGCTCCTGGAACTATTGAGTGTCTCTGAGTCGATTTCTTCTAAATTTTATATTCCCTTGGTGATGGTATTGCGACTGGCTGCCAAAAGTTGCATTACGTAGCTAAATCCACCCCATCCTAATTATTGAGCTTAAGAAAGCTGCATACCTTGCTTTATTCTTTTTATAAAGATATATCTTCTTCATTTATGACTCAATTTAATTAGGATCGGATATGGATTTAAAAGTAAATTAGAATAGTTAAGTATCAAAATCAGTTGTGAGTTGCTCTCTGTCAGAGTGAAAATTGTAAGCTCACACTTTTTTTATTATAACCTATAAGTCGTTAACTTATTTATTTTTTCTGCATAAACCCCAGGATTTTATTATACAGTCCGCGAGCGCACTCCGATGCCTATAAACCGGGTTTTAAAAAGAAGTAATATTAAATATGTTAGCATCGGGATTATTTCTATCGCTATTCTTTTCGTCTGCGGAAATTTGCGTCAACTTATTGTCTGGGGCGGTGAAGAGATTATCTTTTTTTGACCGCAGATACAGACCGATAAACACAGATTAACGCAGATGAATTAGATTGTTGACTGTTGACTAGATTTTACAATTCCGATGCTACCGGAATTGATATAAATGAGTAGAACCAAGTATTTTTCTTAAAAAACTAAGTTTATAGGCCAAACCGGGCGTAATTCCTGGTAAAATTTGTTGTAATGCTACCAAAAAAGTGAGTGCATACCCAGCTACGTTCAGCGCAAAGGTGCGCTGACCTTAAATTCTGGCCATTCAGTTGAGGCCAGCAGCCCCGATGAAACTGGTTGTGGCGTCTTAGGTGCTGTAACCCCAAGCAAAACGAAGGAAACTGCCATCAACCCGCCGTACAAGGCAGCCGATCGCTTGCGAGTTCCCAGTCCCACCCATTGAGGATTTAGCAGACCCAGACAAAAAGCAGGTGTGGAAAACATAAAAGTTAATACAAACAAGCTGGACATCACGCACCTCCGACTAGCGAATTGTAGCGATTAATTACTTTCATCTCCAATTAATAGCTCACAAATCCGCTTAAAAAATGGGCAATTTAGGATTTATAACTTGAGAATTATTGATGTTTATCAAACGATAATAAAATTCTAAGAATCTCTTCCTTTAGGTAGTTGTTAAAAAAATAAGAGCTTTCTAGAGAGTCCAAAAATTCAGCTTAAAATAAACACTAAATTCCTTAATCAAAATATGAAAGTCCGCTTTAATGTAGTGCGCCAAAATCAAAACGAGGCTCCCCGGGTTCACACTTACACCCTAGATGTGGAAGAGAGCAATACCATTCTAGACTGCCTCAACAATATCAAGTGGGAACACGACGGCACTTTAGCTTTTCGCAAAAATTGCCGCAATACAATTTGCGGCAGTTGTTCTATGCGAATTAACGGTCGATCGGCATTAGCGTGCAAAGAAAATGTGGCCAGCGAACTCGCAAGACTGCAAAAAATAGCGGATTCCAGCTCAGCAGAAATGCCTGCCGATTTCATCCCAGAAATCACCGTGGCCCCAATGGGAAATATGCCGGTCATTAAAGATTTGGTTGTTGACATGACGAGTTTTTGGGACAACCTGGAAGCAGTTGAACCCTATGTCAGCACAGCCTCGCGAGCAATTCCAGAACGGGAATTTCTGCAAACTCCACAAGAGCGATCGAAACTCGACCAAACCGGCAACTGCATCCTCTGCGGTGCGTGCTATTCTGAGTGCAACGCCCGCGAAGTCAACCCGGAATTTGTCGGCCCCCACGCCCTCGCCAAAGCTTACCGCACGATCGCCGACTCCCGCGACAGCGAAACCGAAAATCGACTGGAAAAATACAACGAAGGTACCGCAGGCGTGTGGGGATGCACGCGCTGTTACTATTGCAACTCGGTTTGTCCGATGGAAGTTGCGCCGATGGATCAAATTGGTAAGATTAAACAAGGGATTCTAGATCGCAAAGACGACCAAGCCAGTCGATCGATCCGCCACCGCAAAGTTTTAATCAATCTCGTCAAAGAAGGCGGCTGGATAGACGAGCGCAAATTTGGCATCGAAGTAGTAGGGAACTACTTCCGCGACGTTAAAGGTTTGCTGAGTCTGGGCCCGTTGGGTTTGAGGATGATCGCTCGCGGCAAGTTCCCGCTGTTTTTTGAGCCTTCAGAAAGTACCGAAACCGTGCGAAATCTGATCGAATCAGTTCAAAGTTTAGAAAAGGCAGCAGATTAGCGATCGGCTGTCATTTTCCTGGTAAATTACAAGTTGTGCGATCGCAAAGCTTCCCCAAAATCATCACTCAAAACTCGAAACTTAAAACTTTTAAATGACTGCTAAAACTCCTCCATCCCCAAAACCGACAACCCCAAATACCCCAAAACCAGAACCAGCCTTTGGGTGGAATGCCTACGCCGAACAAATCAACGGACGATTTGCGATGGTGGGGTTCGTGGGACTTTTGCTGCTAGAATTCTTCACCCGCCAGGATTTTTTCACCTGGCTGGGTCTGCGTTAAATTAATCACAATCAATTTAAAATGGAAGCTGAAATTTTATCTATATTTCAGCTTCCTTTTGATTTTTAATAGTTATTGGAAATACAGTTTTTCAAAGTATAGGTACAAGATTATGACTTTTATAGTTGCATACAAACATATCAATTTACCAAGTGGATAGTAGTTATACCACTTATCCAAAATCTTGCAACAGTTATGAGTATGCACCGGTGCGTCGCTGTAAGATAGTCGCTTTTTTTGCTAATTTAAGGGTAGCGACGCACCCTACAGCTACTGTTGCATGATTTTTTAGAATTAGTATTACTTGTAGTGCGATCGTCCTTGAATTATAGGGACACGGCATTGCCGTGTCCTGACTCCGAAGTTTCTTTCCAACTAATTTCCAGTTGTTTCGCGGACGGTCAAACTGTACTTGCCTCTACCTTTTGGAGGCGGATCGTAAGCATTGACAATGACGCGATAGCGACCGTTCGCAGACAAGGTAACAGTCAGCTCTGAATTGGAATTTTGCTGCGTGACATCATCATTTTCTCCAAGTAGCTCGCCCTGGGAGTTGAAAATAGCGAGATAAGTATCAAACTCGGTACTTTCTACGGTAATAACCAGTTTCTGACCCTGAGTGCCTTCAAAGGTATACTCGTCGTACAAACTGCTGTCTGAGGGGAGTACAGAAGACTTAGCAGGGCTGAGTTCTCCGTTTTGCTCTAAAATGACTTTAGATGAACTCGCATCAGGAGTCGGCGGAGGTTCTACAGTTGGGCTCTGAGTTGGCGAACTTGGCGGTGAGGGCGACGGGTTGGGGCTTGCTTGAGCTAAAACAGCCTTGGCAGCAGGGTTCGCATTAGTTAAATTTTGAGGAAATTCTGCTGAAATGAGGGTGGAACTGCTGTTAGCAACACCTGAATTTGAAAGTGACAGGGAGAGAGCCGGCTTGCCAGAAAAAGTAGCTACCAGAGCAATTGGCGCGATCGCCCAAAATCTAACTTGACGCATGAATTACCTCGATTTGTAACGGAGGAAGAAGGAAGAAGTCAGTAGTCATTAGTCAGTAGTCAGTAGTCATGAGTTATTTGTTAGGTACTACCAATGCCCTGTTTGCCCAATTTTCACCGGACAGTTAGAGTGTAACGACCCCGGCCCGAAGCATCGTAAGCATTGACAATTACGCGATAGCGACCCGTAGCGGGCAAAGTAACGGTCAGAAAAGCATTTTTAGTCGAATCGCTTCCATCGTCATTTTCTGCCACTAATCGGCCGTTAGGGCCAAATATAGCCACATAGGGATCGAAATCTGTACTTTCGAGGGAAATGGTTACAGACTGACCCGATCGACCTTCAAAAGTATACTCTCGATACAGACTGTTGTCAGACGGCAATACTGGGCCGCCTGCGACTAAAGCGCCTTCTTCTTGCAAAATCGCCCGAGAAGGCGCGGTAGGAGCACTCGCTTTCAGCTCTAACGTATAAGCCCCTGACTGCCTAGCTTGGTAGGAATTTGCCACTAAAGTGTAAGTTCCGTCTGCAGGCAGCCTGACTGTAATTCTGGCGTCTTTACTGCCTGCCCCGTCATCGTCTTGCGCGATTTCGCGCTGGTTGGGGCCGAGCAAAATTAAATAAGGGTCAATTTCTTGACTTTTCATTTCTATTGTGATTTGCTGGCCCGCTTTTCCCTCAAAGGAGTAGAGGTCAAAAAAGCTGTTGTCGGTGGGCAGAACGCTAGACTTGTCGGTGAGGAGGCCGCTGACGGGGGGCCCGTTTAACGCAACTTTTTGAGGTGATTTGTTGCCACCAAAGGGCGATCGGGCTTGAGCCGCGCGGGGAGCTCGCCCTTCTCGCACCGCACTCAGGAAAGCGGGTAATTTGTCTGCGGAAATTGCAAAACCGATACCGATACTGCCACCGCCCCGACCGCGAGTAAAAATAGAAGTATTGACGCCGATTAATTCTCCTGAACTGTTGAGCAGGGGGCCTCCTGAATTGCCGGGATTGATGGCGGCGTCGGTTTGAATTAAGCCGCGCTGCTGGTCGATGCGGCTGACGATTCCGACTGTAAAAGTACCTTGAAATTGACCGAAGGGATTGCCGATCGCAAATGCTTGTTGCCCGACTTTCACCGAACCGGGACGGGCTAAAGGAATGGTGGGCAAATTGTTTTGACCGCGAATCTTCAGCACGGCTAAGTCTAGACCGTCTTCGCCGAATCCGATGACATCGGCGACAAGTTTTCTGCCGTCTGACAAAATGATATTGACGGTACCGCCTGCCGAAACAACGTGGGCGTTAGTTAACACCATGCCGTCGGGGCTGATAATTGTGCCGCTGCCGTTAGATTTATCTGTATCGACGGTAACAACCGCTGGACTAGCTTTTTCGTAGACTCGAATATTGGTTTGTTCTTCGACAGTTTGGGCGATCGCACCCTGGGAATGCACCGAGTTAAATTCCGTGAAATCTGTTGATTGCCGCCCAGGGGATGTCGTAACAACCGCAGCAGGGCTGGCTGCAACCCCAACCGTTAAAATTCCCGATACTGCTAAACTTAGAAGTTTGAAATTCATGGCGATCGATTTAGTATTTAGCGATCGGTAGCTAGGAATTAGGTTTTGTTGCTAACTGCTAACTACCCTCTGTAATTATTTTAAGACTTGCACCGCAGTAGTGACATTCCTTACGCCGGTTCTCCAATTCGGGAATCTGAATCAGCAGCTAAATACTTAAAATTAGCTTGTCGTACCGCAGCATCCTCATTGCCGTAGAAAAAAGACAGCAAAGCAAAACGCTGGCCGCTAATCACCGGCGTCGCTTCATGCAGCAAAGAACACGAAAAAATAATCGCCGTGCCGCAATCCCCTTTATAACCGTGCGGTGCGTACTCTGGAAACCGTAAAAATCCCCCCGTGTACTCTCCCACATTCAAGTTGAGCGTCATCGCAAACCTGCGGTGCAGCGTCGCTTTGCTAGTGTTGTCGCGGTGCGGCCGAAAATAACCGCCGCTTTGGGCATCGTAACAACCTACCAAATACCGCTCAAACCTAGTGATTGTAAACTGAAAAGCTTTCTCTACTTCCGGCTTCACCCGGCGCAGAATAATCGAATTCAATTGTCGCTGTAGCTTCGGGTCTTCAATAAAGAAATCTCGGCGCTTCTTGAAATTCTCGTCGTGAATGCCAACAGTTTTCCCGTCAACTTGCCTCATAAAGCCCGAGGGACTGCCACCGTGAGCTTTGTAGATATCGATTAAACTGCGGCAAGAGGCTTTGTCCAAAACGTTAGGAATTACCAACACCGGGGCGTGAGGAGTTGCCGATCGGGCTTCCTCAATTGGGGGCAAAGTTTTGAGAAAATCTAATACTTGCTGAGCGTGTTGGTGCGGTTCGCCCATCGGCAAAATATTAATTATCTGAAGGTTTTCGTTGAGAACAAAAGTTTGTGGTGCATAGTGAACTCCCGCAACTCCATTTTCTTCGACATCTCGGAAAACACCGTACTGCTGGCTGACTTTTTTATCCAAGTCCCAGAAAAAGATGAATGACGGAGCAATTGTTGTCGGTCTGTTTTGTTGTTTGTCCGCTGGGTCAACGCTCACTCCGAACATCGGGACTTGCAAGCTTTGGAATTCTTCTGAAAGCTCTTGAAAGCTTTTGAGGATAACTTGGATTTGTTCAAAAGCTGCGCTGCCAAAGAAAAACAGCACGACTCGCCGGCCGCCCACAGTTGGGAAATGAAATGAGGGGTTATTTGTAGAAGGAACGGAAAACCAGGGAGCCGGATCTCCTATTTCGAGTAATGGCATCTTGCTGATTTAATATTTGGGATTTTATATTTAGATTGTTATGCTGTCGATTAGTTCCACAGATTCGGTAGGCCAATCGATTTTAGATTTTAGATTTTAGATTTTAGATTAAAGAATTGAAGCATTGACTTGCGCGAAATAAATTCGGGGGGGGAAGTTTCTCGGATACAGGTTTTTTATTTCTGGACGGATCGATACGCGTGGCGGGTATCCTGAATGCGGGAATTGTCAAAATAAATTTCAAAAAAAATTAGCTTTTCTTTGTGTATATCTCCGTTGGTCTGGGTTTTCACCCTCGCAATTTACAGTCTTTTTGATCAATTTCATATCTGAAAAATAAGTAGATGGGCATCAATAAACGCAACTTATTTTTTTGCCGACGGGTACGATAAAAGTTTAGTTTCACCCATCTACTTAGTGTTTGCCTATTTGTCGAAACTGGGGGAATTATCCGGTTGGTCTTCCGGGTATTCTACAGGTCGATACTCCACGTAATCTGACGGCGGTGCTTCCACGTCGCGGTTGCTGGGGCGAGACCTTGATGATTCCGTAGGACGGGTTTTTTTGGTTCTCGGCGGCGTATCGGAACTGCGGTTTTCCGAAGCAGGGGGGCGACTGCTGCGGCTGCGGGTCGGTCTTTCTTCGGGGTTGTCTGAAACGTCCCAGTTGTCTGACTCTTGGGTTGGCGCGGATTCTGGGCGAGAGGGACGTTTGCGCGAGGATCGATCGGGCGAGTCGGGCCGTCCGGTGTTAACGCTGCCGTTGCGATTCGAGGGGCGGCGGCGGGGTTCGTCGTCGTAGGCTTCCCGAGAAGAACGGTAGTCTTGGCTGCCTCTGATGCGGGGACGGGGCGGATAGTCTTCCTCTGGTTCTAGCTGATCCATGTCGGCATCGTAGCCGTCGTAACCGTAAGCGTTGCTGACCGGTCGGTCTTCATCTACGTATTGGGCGCGACTTTTGGCTTGGGCTGTGGTCGCTCCTCGCAGTTTAATGCTTTCTGCTGCAAAAAATATGGCGGAACCAGTCAACAGAAATTGACCGAAGGCCAGAATTGGGTCAAGCCGCCATCCTTGAAATAACAAAATACCGCCGCACAGCAAGCCGACTGCTGCAAAAAAAATATCGTGGTCTCGGGCTAGTTTGGGACGCCACGATCGCAGAAAATACAGTCCTGCCCCTGCTACTGCTAGGATAATCCCTAACAGGCTGCTCCAGTTCAATCCTAAATTGACCATTAGCCTATCTCCTATGTCTTTCCTATGTTAGCGAGTTAGATTTTACATCTATCATTAAGTCTGTCAGCCCGACTGTGCTTTCTGGGGCAGAGTCCGGTCAGGGTTTCAGCTTGGGAAGTCAGTATAATAATGAGTTTAACGGGAAAAAACCTCAGCTTGGCAGTCAACTGAAGGTTTTGCCTTGACAGTTGCTGGCAGCCGAGGTTTCTCGCATCGGGGAAATGCCCGACGTGTAGCCGAAAATTGACTTGCAGCGCCGGACTTAGAAACCCGCTGACTTTTTAGGTGCGCTTGATTTTGTCTTTTTGGCTGATGAAGATCAGGGCGATCGTTGCTGGAAGCACTACTACCACCACGCCCACCAGCAGGCTGTACAAAAAGTTCGCGAGAGAAGGAGTCATAGATTCAAAGCCTTTGTTACAACAATTTGATTTTTATTAATTTTATACTTTCGATCGCACCTGTCAAACGGTTAAAATTATGAAGGGCTGACTTAACAAAACTTAAAATTTCGAGATAAGACCCATGACTGGTATTACCGTTGCAAGTTGGATTCTGGGATCTGTCCTAGTCGTGATGACTTTGCTGTTTATTTTTCGGATCGTTCTGACTTGGTATCCCGAGGTGAACCTGAGCAAATTGCCGTTGAGTCTGATTGCTTGGCCGACGGAACCTTTTTTAGCCGTAACTAGAAAGATTGTACCGCCGATCGGCGGGGTGGACATTACGCCGATTATTTGGGTCGGTATCTGTAGCTTGCTGCGAGAAATGATTCTCGGCCAGCAAGGGCTACTGACGATGATGATGTAGAAGTTGGCGGTTGACTGTTGACTGTTGACTGTTGACTGTTGACTGAAAGCAGGCTTGGTAAAAACCCCCGGATCGATCCGTGGGGTTGCTTTCTTCAATCTTTCAATCCAAAATCCAAAATCTAAAATCCAAAATCGATTGACTAATGACTGTTTTGGTTCAAGAACTGTTCGACGAAATTGGTGTAAACTTCGCCGCCCAGAAATTCCGGGCTATCGAGGATTTTTTGGTGGAAGCCCAGGGTGGTGGGGACGCCGGTGATGGCGCATTCTCGCAATGCCCGTTTCATGCGCCGGATGGCTGTGGGTCGATCGCGCCCCCATACAATTACTTTACCGATTAAAGAATCGTAGTAAGCGGGTATTTCGTAATCGGTGTAAACGTGAGAGTCCATCCGCACGCCAGGGCCGCCGGGAGGCAAAAAGCCGGTGATTGTGCCGGGGTGGGGTCGGAAGTTGCGATCGGGGTCTTCAGCATTGATGCGGCACTCGATGGCGTGGCCGTTGAGAATTACTTGATTTTGCTTGATTTGCAGTTTTTCGCCTTGGGCGATGCGAATTTGTTCGGCTATCAAGTCGAGGCCTGTAATCATCTCGGTGACGGGATGTTCTACTTGGATGCGGGTGTTCATTTCCATGAAGTAGAACTTGCCCGATTTGTCAAGTAAAAATTCGACAGTGCCCGCACCCGTGTAGTTGATGGATTTGGCGGCGGCGACGGCGGCGTGACCCATTTGATCTCGCAGTTTCTGGGTGAGGGCTGGGCTGGGGGCTTCTTCGAGGAGTTTTTGGTGCCGGCGCTGAATCGAACAATCTCTCTCGCCGAGGTGGATGACATTACCGTAGTTGTCGGCGAGGATTTGGATTTCGATGTGCCGGGGTTTTTCGATGAATTTTTCGAGGTAAAGTCCGGGGTTGCCGAAGGCTGCGTCGGCTTCGCCTTGGGCGGCACAGAATAGTTTGGGGAGTTCGGAGGCTTCTCTGACTAGCCTCATCCCCCGCCCTCCACCGCCGGCGGTGGCTTTGATCATCACAGGATAGCCGATGTCGCGGGCGATCGACAAAGCTTCGCGATCGTCGGCCAGCAATCCGTCGCTACCGGGAACTGTGGGGACTTTCACCCGCTGCATGGTTTCCTTGGCGGTGGATTTATCGCCCATCGCCCGCATCGCTGCCGGAGAAGGGCCGATGAAGGTAATTTGATGGTCGGCGCAGATTTCGGCAAATCGGGCGTTTTCGGCGAGAAAGCCGTAACCGGGGTGAATGGCTGCGGCGTTGCGTGTCAGGGCAGCCGCGATGATGTTGGGGATGTTTAAATAGCTTTTGCTGCTGGTGGGGGGGCCGATGCAAACGGCTTCGTCTGCCAACTGGACGTGCAAGGCGTGTGTGTCTACGGTGGAGTGAACGGCGACCGTGGCAATCCCCATTTCCTCGCACGTGCGGAGTATGCGGAGAGCTATTTCTCCCCGATTAGCGATTAAAATTTTCGAGAACCCCATCTTCGCTGCTTAATTCACTCAATATTCTGTACAATAATGCCTTTCGGTATGTTCTGGATAATCGTTTTGCAGAAATTGTTCACAAAAATTTATTTTACATTTTGCTGGTAGTGGTGCTATGATTGTAAATCGGCGGTGTCAAAGGGCAAGTCACAAGTTAAATGTCAGGAACCTCAACCTGTGAATCTTTAACTCGTAACGCAAAAATCCCGGAGATTGCCAGAAAGAGCGGATGTGGCGGAATTGGTATACGCGCACGCTTGAGGTGCGTGTGGCAATATGTCCTTGCGAGTTCGAGTCTCGCCATCCGCATTGAATATATAAAACAACTGTTGACGGTTTTGGCTGTCGGCAGTTGTTTTGTATTTGATGGGTGAGTGGTGAGAAACCGGGTTTTTGCGAAAATATTTGGTTGCAGGCGAAGATTTGGGAAAAAACCCGGTTTCTTTAATTGTGGGTGAGTGGCGAGAAACCGGGTTTTTGCGATGGGACTTCGTTACAGCCCACCGACTCGGCAAAAAACCCGGTTTATGAAAGTCCTAGTGCGTAAGTCGAGATTAATTGAGGTAAAAAGTCGATCGCCCTTTGGTGTATTAGAGAAGGGGCGATCGGCTTTTTTATCAGTAGGTATGGACTGTGAATAATCACCGAACATCCCCTAGAGATATTGCGCTAAGATAGAAGCTAAAGTTTTTCAAAGATTTTAAGAATTGAGAAACTCTTAAACTAAACTACCGCCCATCTGCAATTCTCTTAGCAAACGGAAGTTATATCAATGACATCCTACGCCTTAAACTTACCCGTTCAGTTACAGCAAGAAGCTGAAAAATTGGCAACACTCCAAGGCATTTCCTTCGATCAGTTTATCCTCTGGGCTGTAGCCGAAAAAGTCGCTACCCTCAACCAGCGGAATGACGATCCGGCTTTTCCTGAAATCACCTATGTGCGCGGCGCTAGCGGCGAACTCGTTCCCGTTTTGCGCGGCACTCGGTTGCGGGTGCAAACAGTAGTCATCGCAGCGCAGAAATGGGCTTTATCTGCAAAGGAAATTGCCGCTGAGTATGACATTAGTGAAGATCGAGTGAAGGAAGTTCTCGCTTTTTATTCAGCACACTCTCAGGAAATAGACGCATCTATTGCCGCTGAGCAAATTATCGAAGCTGCTAATGTCTAAACCGCTATTGCATCTAGATGCCGATACCTCTATTAAAGCTTTGCAAGCCGCCCTTTTATCTCGCAGTCACGATGTCACTCGGACACCGACTGAGTGGATAGCTTTAGATGCTAGCGATGAGGCTCAATTGTTAGGAGCAACAGCGCGAGGGCGGTGTATTTTTACGTTTAATATCCGGGATATTCAGGTTTTAGCTCAGCGTTATCCCGAACATGGTGGCATCATTTTTGCTGCTCAAAGATGAAGTTTCTTTGTTTGTGTAGCCGCGGTTTCAACCGCCGGGTTTCTACACAAAAGAAGTACAATAATTATGGCAAAATAAGAATTACTCATTTATTTGATCGCTATTATCCCAATGATTACCGTTACCCAAGCAGAAATTGAACAGTATCGCTCCCAACTACAAGAATATCCCGATGCTCTAAAACATATTGATGTACTTGAAGAGTGTGAAGGCGATTTAGAATATGCAGCCGAAACCTTAGCAATTGAGTCAGGAGAATTAGACAACGATCTAGATGCAAAAGACCCGAATGAGCCTAGCTGGTTAGAAAAATCAGCAGATAAATTGCGTCCTCATATTTGTACGCAAGCCTTTAAAGACGTATTGAGTCAAGGTTTTGCTGTTGCATTGGGTTCGCTAATAACTGCTGGCGTTTACCCAGGAGTACCATTAACACTGGTACTTATTTACATAAGCACGAAAAATTTGGACAATTTTTGTCAGGATTGCTAAACGCCGATCGCAGTGAAGCCAGCCCAGTAATGAGGTTCAGCAAAAGGAAACGGCTTGCGGTTCAGTGCGCCCTCCAGAGGAGCATTAATAAAGCGTGTGCGTTCTTTTTTGGGCAACAGTTTAAATGTTTGATCAATTTGCGGTTTGAGGCATTTTAATAATGCTTCAAGCCCCTCTGAGGTCAGATTCCGCAGCCATTGTTGTGCCTCATTGAGAGCAGTAACCGTTGATAGAGTTTCTAGGTTTTCATAGAACCGAATCAGTAACAAAGTGCTGGCGAGTTCATCCACTTTCCAAAGGGTACTGACCATACTAGGGCTACCTGCTAAGAGAAATCCGAAAGGTAAGCCAATATATTCATCGCTGGTTCTGGATTCTGTCAATCCAGTTTCGCAGGCGGAGAGAGTGACAAGACGACATTGATTGAGGTCAAGATTAAAGATTTCCAACAGTGTCAAACGTTCTTTATTGGCGAATACTAGGGATGATTCCAAAGGCGAGTCAGGCTCGAACTTGCCGTGACAACCGAAATGGGCGCAGTTGGCAAAGCTGAGTTTCGCGTTTAGAATTGCGTTCTTATTAGCATCATCTTTTGCCAAGAAATCATTAGATTTGAATTTGTCACGGATGTTAGCGGCTTGCAGTTCAAGTAAGTAGCGGTCTTTGGTAGGATTGGCAATAGCAAATAGGTGAGAGAAATTAGGGCGTTGTCGCTGTTTCGCCTGTTGCAGTAGTTGGCAACTGGGGGCATAGCTGACTCCACCAGGGAATAAGTCGAGAAGGCACGATTCGGATTTGGACGATACAGTGATAGAAGAATCGATTTCATCGGTGCATCCGCTTTCAAAATCCCTTTCGTGGGAGATTGGCAACGCATGAAGGGGGAAAAGATGCAGGAAGCGATGGGGAATTAAAATCAGTCGATCGCACACTTTCGGAATATTCTTTAAAATCTCATCAAGATGCAAAATCTCAGCTAGGTTTTGGAGGCGGGAGGCTAGTTTTTGCTTCCATTGGGGTTTTATCTCTTTATACTCTTTCCGATACTCGTTATCCCAATTTACCAAGGCTTGAAAGTCTGCTGTTGAAGATTGCCAGATTATTGGTGTTGGGGATTGTGGGGTGATGATGAAAGTTAGAAATTTATCGCCTATGATGTACCACTCAAGAATAGCGGTGTTTTCACCTATCAGAGTTTGAATGTCTTTGTAGAGGATGGGCTGAACTTTTTGGGTGAGGCTAAAATCAGGATCAATTGATGTAATTTCATGAGCAATCAATTCATCGAGTTGTTTACGCAATTTGGTGAGATGAGTAGAATCGCGGCTAGTGGTTAGGCTGTCGATTTTGAGGCTGCCTTCTCCCAATATTCTGGCACCATTACTGTGACGGTTTATCTGTTCGATTTCCAGTTGTCGCTGTTCGGCCTCAATTTCTCGACCGAGGCGCGACAATTCGTTGAGAACAGTTTCGGGGATATTGCCTTTAGGTTTGATGTCACGGTTGGCAAAGAGTTCTACAAGGTTGCGGGCTTTGCTGCGTTCGGCATATTCCACAGCTTCGGTGTCGCGTTGCAGTTCGATGCAAACTTCTACCATGCCCAGATAAAGTTCATTCCATTCTTCGGCTAATTTCTGTTTGGTTTCATCCCCAGATTGAATCTCGCCCCGTAAAAATTCTACTGTTTCAATGGCTGGGGTATATGTATCGTAAGCGAGTTGCCATTGCTGGTTACTTCGGTAAAGATTACCTAAATTAGATAAAGTCTCTGTATGTCCTTGTGGGAAAGCCTCGCCAGTTCTGATAGTTAAAGCATTGTGGTAACACTTTTTCGCCAGTTCGATATTCTGTGCTTTCTCTCCCCTGATTCTGTTACGGTAGGCTTCTCCCAGATTATTTTGCGTCGCAGCCCAATATTCGGGAAAGGCATCGCGGGTGCGGACTGTTAATGCAGCAGTGTAAGATGCCATCGCCAGTTCGAGATTCTGAGCTTTCTCTCCCCTGATTCTGTTATGGTAGGCAGTTGCCAGATTATTTTGCGTCATAGCCCAATATTCGGGAAAAGCTTCGCGGGTGTAGACTTTTAATGCAGCAGTGTATGATGCGATCGCTTCTTCGATATTCTGTGCTTTCTCTCCCCTGATTCTGTTACTGTAGGCAGTTGCCAGATTATTTTGCGTCATCGCCCAATCTTGGGGAAAGGGTTCGCGGGTGCGGACGGTTAATGCAGCAGTGTATGATGCGATCGCTTCTTCGATATTCTGTGCTTTCTCTCCCCTGATTCTGTCACTGTAGGCATTTGCCAGATTATTTTGCGTCATCGCCCAAGATTGGGCGAAGGCTTCGCGGGTGTAGACTTTTAATGCAGCAGTGTATGATGCGATCGCAAGTTCGATATTCTGTGCTTTCTCTCCCCTGATTCTGAAATAGTAGGCATTTGCCAGATTATTTTGCGTCGTCGCCCATTTTTCGGGAAAGGCTTCGCGGGTGCGGACGGTTAATGCAGCAGTGTATGATGCGATCGCAAGTTCGATATTCTCTGCTTTCTCTCCCCTGATTCTGTTTCTGTAGGCTTCTCCCAGATTATTTTGCGTTTGAGCAAACTTTTCGCTTCCCGGTTCCCGATTATTTAAAACTATTTGATAACCAGCGATCGCAATTTCCAGGTTATTCGCTCTACTTCCCAGCGGAAAGTTGCTAATATCAATACTTAAATTTTCAATAATGCCGACAATGAACGCAATTCTTTCTGAATTTGCGTCGGCAATTAAATTCTGTGCGACTTGCTGTAAAGTCTCGGCAAAACGGAGATTGAGGAGATGTTGCCGTTCAGCCAGCATCGGGTAAATTACTTTAATATCGCTATTGCTATCTTGTTCTGCTTGCAATAATTCTAGGATAAACCTTACATAGTCTTGGGAATCTTCACTTTCAGAGTTATCGCTATCTCCGTCATCGTTCGCATCGAATAATTCCCTTAGCTGACTGGCCAGATTTAGCAGGAAACGGGCTGCATTTTCCTGTCCTTGCTGTGTCAAGTTTTCTGCTATAACTTCGCAAGCTTGCAGAAACCCGCGATCCAATAATTCTACGTTATCTTGTAATATCTGCGGTTCATCGACCTTGGGGCAATTCAGGATAGTTTGAATTAGTTGCTGGTATGCTCGATCGCGGGTTTCGTCCATTGTGGGGAGTTGTGAATAACACCGATGCTTATTGTATCATGATTCGATGGGTTGGGTGGCTGATGATCCCCTATCAATTTCTACCCCATCCCGAACAAGTAATCGAAATTACCGTCTCCCACAGAGTTTTTAAGCGTATTGATAATTTTCCTTGTATTATCGTAAGGCCCTTCAACATAACAAGGTTGTCCATTGCGACCGAATTTCAAGCCGATTTCGCTGGTTGATTCTCCTAAATGAGCCTTCGACTCCTCGAAATCGCGATGCGGTTCAAAGCCTAATGTTTTGGCATAAGCTACCGCACCCCAAACCAGCGCTTGTGCTTGCTCTAAACTAATCTCCTCGTATCCCTGAAACGGCGAGTAAGAATGCTCAACGAGATTTTTATATTGGCTATCGTTGCAGTTACGCGGCGGGATGGTATCCTTGACTCCCAAGCACCAGTAGTCGATCAAATAAGTGGCTGCAACAAAACGATTGTATCCCTTGGAACGGGTAACTATCACTAAACCCAAACCGCCCGCTTCAGAGGTTTCATTTCGCAACAAGGCATCCGCAAAATTTACATCCACGAGACATTGAGCAACGGGCAATAACTCTCCTTTTTGGGCGCTAGCGAGGGCTGCTTGTTCTGCATGAGATTGAAGAAAGGTACTGACTTCGGATGCTTTCAATCCTAACTTTCGGGCAATTTGTTTGGGCGTCAATTGGCGATCGCGCAGGTTGAGAATTTCTTGTTCTTGTTCGGGCTGCATAGTTTTTCTATTGCCGTCAGGGCTGGGTTTGAGCTGAGTGGATCATTGTACCGAGTTTTTGCGACCAACTTCGTAACATTGCAAAGATTGAGGAAAAAACCCGGTTTCTTTGATGGTGCGATCGCCCAGAAACTTCGGTTAGCCCGATAGTCCGCCAGGGGTTGAAACCCCTGTCTCATAGCAAAAGTCCTCTTAAAGAGGACTAAAGAGTTTTTCATTTTTATCTCGGATTTTCAGTCGGTTTCAACCGACTTTCGCCCGACGCCAGGGGTTGAAACCCCTGGCGGTTGTGGCGACACCACTTTATTTTATACTTCTCGTAAAATGCGACTATTCAAACGCTCATATTCATCCTCTAGTAGCCACATTTTAGCCGATTCGTAATTGTCAGTGGTAAAGATAACTTTATAGTTTTGTGCCGGGTTATGGATGCAAAATTTTCCTGAAATTTCCTTGACTAACATCAGGATATAAGGAGGAGATATCAGAGTATCAGCCCAGATTTCCGCAAACTCCCACTCAGTTTCTTGCATGGTAAATTCCCCTCATATTCACCAAATTGTCTGAATAGTTGTTACTGCTTGAATTTTTGCGTCGCGGGTGACTAACGGAAGACTCAAAGATAAAGCAGTGGCGGCAATAATCCTGTCCGGCATATCTGGTACCACATCGCGGGGAATCTGACGCAGAATTTTTGCTGTGATTAAATCCAAAGGGGCGATGGCTAAACCAGTTCCCGGATCGGATAAGGCATTGATTAACTCCTCAAATGCCTCTTCGGGCAATCGATACCTTTCCACTAAATAACTTAATTCTACAACGGAAATCGCGGACACATAAATCGAATAGCCTCCTGCTAATGCTGCATCCAAAGCAGTCATAGCTGTTTGTGATAATCGAGCATTCTCCCGCAAATACCAGATAATTGTATGAGTGTCGGCTACAACGGCGGTCATTAAATATCCCCTCTCGGAAAATTTCCCCACATTTCTTTTCTAGCTTCGGTAATATCTTCTTCGGTGATATCCATATCTAAATTATTCCACATTCCTTTGACGCTCTTTAGAGGTCGTTTAAGAAGGTTTTTTTGCTGAAGAAATTCAGCAAAATCTAAAACTTCTTGCTGCTGATTCGGGGGCAATTCGCGCAATTTATCTAAAACTGCTTGCTCTAAATTCATTGTTTTTTTACCTCCGTTTTGGCTGTACTTGACATAGCTTTTAATCGGCTCTGTTCAATCTTAATTATATACCAGTCATCGATGAATTGAGTTTGATGGGTGAGTAGCCAGAAACCGGGTTTTTGCGAGAGACTTCGTTACAGTGCGAAGATTCGAGAAAAAATCGGTTTCTTTGATTTTGACTAAATGCCTAATTCCGGCGGCCGCCCCATCAAGCCAGTCATCAGCCGCAAGGCTAAAAACCTCACAGGCGGAATTGTCCGCAAACACCACAATCCAAAGCGGCGAAATGCTACAATTGGCAGCCAAGTATTGGAAAATAATCTGTCTAGAAAATCGGTAAATCCTAATACGATTAAATTCTCTTTTTTGCGCCAGTTGTGATACCGTTTCAATACTCGCAAATCGCCGATGTCTTCGCCTTTTTGGTGCGCTTGCTGCAAGATTTGGGCGATCGCCCCAGCGTCTCGAATGCCCATATTTAATCCCTGGCCGCCCACGGGATGGCAGCAGTGGGCCGCGTCGCCAATTAGTGCTAATCTGGGCAAAACGTAGCGATCGCTCTGCATTAACTGCACCGGAAATAAAAAGCGATCGCTCTCCAATTCCAAACGCCCTAAAAGCCCGCCCGTGCGCTGTTCCAACAAAGTCAAAAACTCTGTTTCATCCATTTGTTGCAAAGCTTTTGCTTCCGCGTGGGGTGCTGTCCAAACTACTTGACAACGGTTCCCCGGTAATGGTAAGACTCCCATCGGGCCGCTCGGCCAAAAGCGCTCAAAAGCGATATCATTGTGCGGTTTTTCTGCTTTAATAGTGATAGCAACGCAGGATTGCCAGTATTTCCAGCCGCGAGTGCTGATGTTGGCTTCGGTGCGGATGCGCGATCGCGAACCGTCGGCGGCAACTAATAATTTAGTGCGAATTGTCCGAGTTTCGCCGTTTTGTTTGACTTCTATTTCCGCGCAATCGGTTAAATATTTTACTTCGACTACTTCCGCCGGACAAACCCAACTGAAATTCGGGTTTTTTGCCAAACATTCGTGCAAAGCTGACAGCATGACTCGGTGTTCGCCAACATAACCTAAAGCTGTTTTTGGTACGGGTAATTTGCCAGTATTTCCCAAATCCGGGCGGTGGAATTCGACGACACCGGGATAGTCGCCGTCGCAGAGGCTAATTTGCTCGAAGGTGGTGATTTGGGGCAAGATTTGCTGCCACACGCCGATACCTTCTAAGATCATTCCTGATAGCAAGGTGATTGCATAGGCTTGTTTTTTGGCTGCTGCGACTGCGGGGAGTTGGGTTTCGATGATGGCGATTTTTAAGCCAGAATCTTTTAAGGCGCTGGCTAAGGTTGCCCCGACTATGCCGCCTCCGACGATGGCTATGTCAAAGTCGAGTGTCGGTGTTTGCGTGGAGGCTGTTGTTGGAGAAAGTTGGTTGACAGGCATTTTCAAGGGATTTTGTCAAAGTTAATTGGATTGTTACTTTGTTATTGTAAAGAATTATTTCGATTTATGGCGATCGAGAAAGGGAGAGTACCGGCATTAGTGAAAATCAAGGTTTTCAGACTACGAGATCCAAATGCAAGTCCTGGATGCACTCGCTACCTCAGAAACCGGGTTTCTTGCTATATTTCTCGTCACTAAACGCAAAACTCGTAGAAACCCGGTTTCTAACCCCCCCCGATGGGTCAGCCCTAAAACTAATGACTAATGACTACTGACAGAAAGCATCCAGGATACCCGCCACGCGATTCATCCGTCCAGAAATAAAAAACCTGTATCCGATAAAGGAACCCCCGAATTTATCTCGCGCAAGTCAATGCTTCAATTCTAAAATCTAAAATCTAAAATCTAAAATAGATTGACCATTTCCTTTGTGTTTTCCGCAGCCAGCGCTGATACTTCCTGGCAAATGGGAATCTCGATGACAAACTCTGCACCTTCCCCAGGCGTGGAAATACACCGCAATTTGCCTCGGTGTTTTTCAACTATAATCTGATAGCTGATTGACAGTCCCAAGCCTGTGCCTTTGCCGACTGGTTTAGTAGTAAAAAATGGGTCGAACAACTTGCCAATAACTTCTTGATTGATTCCCATCCCGTTGTCGGCAATCCGAATTGTTACTGTTTCTGAATTCGCACTTGTGCTAATCCGAATTCGGTTGTGGCGAGCATATATTTCTTTTGAATAAGGGGTGCTGTTGTACTCTTCGAGGGCGTCGATCGCATTTCCTAAAATATTCATAAATACTTGATTTAGCTGACCTACATAGCACTCTACTTTGGGAAAATTGCCGTATTCTTTGATAATCTCAATAGCGGGACGAAGTACATTAGCTTTGATCCGGTGCTGCAAAATTAGCAAAGTGCTTTCGATTCCTTCGTGAATATCTACTCGCTTCATCTGCGATTCGTCGAGTCTGGAAAAGTTGCGTAAGGATACAACTAAGTCGCGGATGCGATCGGCTCCAACTTTCATTGATTCCAAAATCTTCGTAAAGTCTTCCATTAAGTAATCAAGTTCAATATCTTCGGCTGCTTCTACAATTTCTGGGACGGGATTTGGGTATTTTTCCTGGTAAAGATGGAGCAAACCGAGCAAGTCTGCGGCGTATTCGTGGGCGTGGGTGATGTTGCCGTAGATGAAGTTAATCGGATTGTTAATTTCGTGGGCGACGCCGGCGACTAGCTGGCCGAGAGAAGAGATTTTTTCGGTTTGGATGAGTTGAGTTTGAGCTTGGTGCAACTCGCGGACAGCTTTTTCGAGCTCGGTTGCTTGCACTCGATACTGTCCCTCGGACTGCTTGAGTGCTTCCAAAACTTGGACTCGATCGCTAATGTCGGTGTGAGTGCCCACCCACTCGCGAATGCTGCCGTCGGCTGCTAAAAGGGGGACGCCCCGCACCCAGAAGTGTCTGTAGCTGCCGTCTGCAGCCCGCAAGCGGTGCTCGACTTCGTAGAGACTTTTTGTTTCGATGGCGCGGTTCCAAGCTTGTAGGGTGCGATCGCGGTCTTCTGTGTGTACTGCTCGTATCCAGTAGTCGTCCTCTTCCAAGCTCATGCCCGTATAAGCTATCCAATCAGGCTGAGGCTTGTTGGCGACTCCGCTAGCGTTTGTCGTCCAAACCATCTGTGCGGTAGCCATTGCCAGCGATCGATATCTTTCCTCGCTCAGACGCACAGCTTCTTCGGCTTGGCGGCTGGCTGTCACGTCGCGCAAAATAGTTGTGAATATGATTTCGCCTGCCACTTCGAGTTTGGAGATAGAAGCTTCGGCGGGAAATTCCGTACCATCTCGGCGGCGGGCGAAAATTTCTTTGCGGTTGCCCATTTTTTGGGCTTGTTTAATGCCGCAGCCGAAATTGCTGACGAGGTGACTGTGAGGGGTGGCAAAAGCTTCGGGCAACAGCAGGCTCAGGGATTGCCCGATCGCCTCTGCAGCCGTCCACCCGAAAATCCGTTCTGCACCTTGGTTGAACAGGATAATTTTTTGGTTGGCATCCACCGAAATAATCGCATCGTCGGCAATTTCTACAATGCCTGCGAAACGAGCTTGAGACAGTTGCAGCGCTTTTTCAGCTTGTTTGCGATCGCTGATGTCGCGGGCGATCGTCGAAATGTATGCGAGTTTGCCGTCCGGTGCGGAGTGGGAGATGATAACTTGGCTTATGGGAATTTCGAGTCCCGATGCTGACACGAAGGCTGTTTCTCCACTCCAAAAGCCCTCGGAAACAGCGGTGGCGATCGCTTGTTTCAAAGTGCTGCGGGCTGAGGCTGCCGTGAATTCTGCAACTTGTCGGTTGGATATATCTTCGTTTTCCCCTATACCGACCATTTTTCTGCCGGCTTTGTTGATGTAAATGGCGCGTCCTTCGAGGTTGTAAGTACCTACAAAATCCGGCGTTGCTTCCAGAATTGCTACCAGATTGTTTTTGGCTACTTCGGCTTCTTTTCTCTCAGTAATATCCCGCGCGATGCTAACTATACCGATGATATTTCCTAGCCCGTCCCGGTAAGCACTTTTTGTAGAAAGAAATGTCCGCAAATTTCCTTTTACTGGCAGCTCTTCTTCGATCGCTTCCGTTGTTCCCGCTGCCATAATCGGGCGATCGGTTTTTATAATATTTCCCGCAATTTCGGGCGGAAATAACTCGCTGTCATCTCTGCCGATAATGTCGTCAACAGACTTGCCAATTATACTGGATCCTGCAGCATTAAGCATTAGGTAACGGCCATGAATATCTTTGACAAATAGGGCTGCGGTCGTACTGTTGATTACTGTCATTAACAGATTGTAGTTTTTTTGAAGCGCTTGCTTTGTTGTTTGAGAGGCGAAAATTTGCTGGTGCAATTGGTCGTTGGTTATTTGCAGTTGGATAGTCCGTTTCTCAACTTGATTTTCTAAGTCTAGTTTAGCTTTTCTCAGTCCCATTTCCGCTCGATAGCGTTTCCGGTCTGCGCTGCAGAGAGTTTTGGCATTCTGCCAAATCAGAACTGTGAAAATAATCACGTTCAATACGCTTAACAGCGATATCCCTACCTCCGGCGTGTAGGCTTGTAACCGATCTCCCCATAGGATGAAATAACCGACTAAAGGTGGGATAATGATTGCCCGCGGCAACAAGCGCCTCGCCATGATGCCGCCCGCGCGATCGCTCGTCATTACTGCTATCAATCCTCGCTCTGGACTGGCAAATAAAATGCCGAAGCTCAGCAACATAAATGCTGCGGAAGTGTGCAAAGCCATCCCTGTATTATTGCCAATTTTGTAAAATAAAGCTTTGTCGTAGAAATAGCCTATCAAACCCGTAAATGCAATTAAAAATGCACAACAGCTTAAGATTTGAATCCGCAGGTATTTAGGCCGACGTTCTGACAGCAGCAGCAGCGCTGTTCCCAGCAATAAAAAAGCAGCAGCAGTATTCGGCGCCATCCGTCCTGGTGTTCCGGTGATTGTCAATGTGTAACTTTCTTTAAATAGCAGTTGGTCGATGCCTAAGTCTAAATTAAAGCTATATTGAACTAGGGTTAATAGGCTAATTAATATAATTAAAAATGAGGATACTACAATAAAATTTTTGTGATATTTTTGAGGCTTTCTTGCTGTTAATTTGGTGCGCCTAGTCTGTTGGATGAATAGAGAAAACCCGCCCAAAATAAAGCATACCGCAGTATTGGCTTTCATGGTAACGAGTCCGGGCAGAATGCTTTTTAACAGTTGCAGATCGAATATCCAACCCAAAATGACTGTACAGCCGATCGCCATTACTGCAATACTCGCTTTTTTGCAAAAAGACTCGACTGCAGCCATTCGGGTTGAGGGCGTTTGCCGTTGTTGCGATCGTTCAAAAACTTCCAATTTCTCGCTCCCTCTAATTATTTGGTTTCTACGTATCAAAGGTAACAATAAACACTCTCTTGAAATTGTTGTCCGCTATACAAAGCTGCTTAAGATTTTCTCAAAGCTGCTAACCATAAAATATGAATTATTTTATCTAACTTTAGAGAGATCGTCAAATGAAGATTGAAGGCTCTTATTTAGAAGGCATTCGGCAGAATCGAATAATTTTTTATGTGTAAATTAAAAAAAAATTCCTTGTTCCTGGTTCGTTGTCCCTTCGATTTCGGAAATTCGCGCCCGATTCATCGGCAAGACAGAGTGTTTTTACTCAGTAAATTGACGGATAATGGTAGCGCATGAATCACTTTGCAACAAGATTGCTGGCATTGTCAACCGGCTGCTGTGGCTGTGGGAAATGCGATCGGCATAACAGATAAGACTCGGCGGTTGAAAACCGCTACTACATAAACTTTCGTCCCAGCAGAGAGGGACTAACCTGTGGAGCATTTAAACCACTAACGAAACCTGTAGGGTGCGTCGGCTCTCGATCGCTTCCACCGGCAAGGGAAACCCGGAGGCTCTCCTGCACCGTACAATACTATTTTAAACGCTCCACAGCTTAACCGTTAACTGTTAATTCTTAATCTTGTTCACATAACCCCACAAACTGTAATCGCGACTCAGCCACCCCCGGAAAAAAGCCATTTGAGTCGGATCTTCTTGCACCCGTTTGTAGCGGTAAATAATCCGTTCGTTAATCATTTGCAACGCGGTATTTCTATTATTCGCTCCTTTTAGCGCTTCCTTGGTGCGGGCATCAAAAACTCCAGTTTGCGGCAATCCTAATGCTTGCTGAAGAAAGGTAATAGAGTTATTAATACCGAAATTAACGGCAGTGTCAAACATGACGATCGCCAAAGCCGGCTGCATCGTGCCCGATAGGCTCGAATCCCAGTAATATTTATAAATTTCTAGGAGCTCTGCTTCCGACATTTGCGTCACGTCGAGGGGCGGAAGCCCGCGACTGTAGCGGTAGGCGTTGTATTCCGTTTGCAAAACGCCCCGATAAGTTCTGCCGCCCTTATCTGCGGGGTGATTGCTGAATCCGCCCTCAAAATATAGGGTGAAATAAAGAGCAGTTTGAAATAATTTCTGCCGAAAGCTGGCTGTCTGCTGCTGCTGGGCGAAAGTCTTTTGGGCAAAGGGTAAGGGGATTGCTAAGGTTAACAAGAGTATCCCCAGCAGGAGGTTTGGTTTCCACTTGATGTTATGTTGGCGCTGTGTCGCTTGCTTGTCGCTCATAAATTCTCTGTGACGATCGCCCGTAGTTCCGCTAAAACTGCTACTCTGCAAAATAATATAGATTCAACCTTTAACTTGATAGCACAGATAGGCCGCCAAATGAATTCCGATTTTAGCAACCAATCCGAAACACCCCAATTTGAAGATGCTGCATCCCTGACAGTCGCTGCAGAAACCTATTACTCTCAAGGCAATTTAGCAGCAGCCGTCGCTGCTTGTCGCCGTGCTCTGGAATTGCAACCGGATTGGGCGGCGGCTTACGTGACAATGGGCAATGTGCAGCAAGCAAGCGGCCAAATTGATGAAGCGATGCGGTTTTATTCCGAGGCGATCGCTCTGAATCCCGATTTTGCTGAGGCTTATGCTAATTTGGGCAGTATGCTCTACAAACAAGGGCATTTGGTGGAGGCGGTTGTCAATTACCAAAAGGCGATCGAACTTAAACCGAATTTGGCTGCTGCTTACTGGAATTTGGCAGGGGCACTGAAGCAGCAAGGGCAGCAGGATGCAGCGGTAGCCTACGAGCAAAAAGCTCTCGAACTCAATCCCCACCTTGCTCAGGTAGATTTTCACTTAAATTTAGGAGATAAATTAGCGCAGCAAGGGAAGTTAGATGAGGCGGTGGCTGCATGGAAGCAGGCGATCGCATTCAAACCCGATTTAGCCGAAGCATACTGTCAAATTGGCAGAGTTTTGCGCCACCAGGGCAAATTTAAAGAGGCAATACCCAACCTTCAAAAAGCCCTAGAAATTAAACCCGATTTTATTGTCGCTCACCAACATTTGTGCGACATCCTCAGAGATACTAGCGATTTAGCTGCCGCGCGGCAAGCCGTGCACCACTACAGCCAAATGTGTGGCGAAACCGATCCAATTATGACCGCGATTTACTTCATCAGCACCTATCAAGTGTCGGGATTGAATCAAATTGCGGGCGATCGATTTTTAGAGCTAGAGTCATACTTGCAGCAAAACTTAGAAACCGCTAGCCCGGTGGAAATTAAATCGCTTTATGCAAACTTGTTATTCAGCACGCCCTATTTGCGAGATGACTTGGCAGCCAACTCAAAACTTTACAGATTAATTGCCCAAAAGTATATCGACCAATGTATTAAACCTAATTTTTCTCAACCCGCAAATTACAGTTTCAAACCAACGGTTCCATCCAGCCAGTTAAAAATCGGCTTTTTGTCCAATCACTTCAGCCGCCATTCGGTAGGTTGGTGCAGCGCTGACATCATTCGCGAATTGTCCGACATCACACCCAATGTGTATTTGTACGCTTCCGAAAGAATTGTTCCTGACGATCGCACTCAGCACTTTGAAAGTTTTGGCAAAATGACTTTTCCGACAACCTACCCGAACGGAATTGCAAACTCTGCCGAAATTATCGACCAAATTCAGCAAGATGAATTGGACGTTTTAGTTGATTTAGATTCTCTCAGCGTACCAGTTCACGCTGATATTCTCTACCAAAAACCCGCACCAGTTTGTGTTTCTTGGCTGGGATTTGACGCCCCTTACATATCGCCGAAAAATTACTTTCTTACAGACTGGCACTCGCACCCTGCCGACAGGGAAAAATATTATGACGAGCAGCTAATTAGGATGCCTGATTCCTTTGTAGCGGTGTCAGGTTTTCACAGATATGGAGTCGATCCCGTTGCATTGAGAAAATCGCATCGGATCGCTTTGGATCAGATAGTTTACCTGTGCGTCAGTCCCGGCAGAAAATTCAATAGCCAGTTGGTAAAAGCACAAATTGCGATTCTCAAAGAAGTGCCGAACAGCATCTTGATTCACAAAGCTTTAGGCGATGCTGCCGTGTTTGAGGCTGCATATCACCAAGCTTGCGAAGCTGAGAAAGTGAGCAAGCACCGAATTAAGTTTTTGCCGAGGTTTGCTACTGAGGAAGAACACAGAATGATCTATTTGCTGGCAGATGTGTTGTTAGATTCTTATCCTTACAACGGAGGAACTCAAACTTTAGAGGCTTTGTGGTCTAATTTGCCGGTGGTGACTCGCACAGGAGAGCAATTTTTGTCGAGAATGGGTTATTCGTTTTTGCAGACTTTGGGAATAGAAACAGGTGTGGCTTTGTCTTGGTCGGAATATGTGGAACTTGGTGTAAAATTGGGTCAACAGCGTGAATTGAGAAATGCCATTAAAGCACAGTTGGTGAAATCTAAAGATCCAGCCAATTTGTCGCCGCTGTGGAATCCGAAAAAGTTTGCGGGTGATATGTATGCGGTCTTGGAAAAACTTTGTAAAATCAATTTTTAAAAGTAGGGACACGGTAGTGCCGTGTCCTCGGTTGCCTATCCTTCCGATGCAAAAATCAACCATATCATATCAAATCCGGTCAATCGATCGTGATTCTTGTAGGGGCGGGTTCACCCTGATATTCAACACAAATCCCAAATCTAATCAACCCGCCCCGGCCGGATATTATGGTCGATCAACCGGACACGATCTCATATCAAATCCGGTTACATCGCCGGGCCTATGGGCGGGGCGGGTTTATATAATTTGTCGATACTTATCAAATATTTCGGCGAACCCGCCCCTTGTATCTTAAAAGAGACAAGCTATCAAACCGCAAAATGCAGGCTATCGAACCGCAGACACGGTTG
>NZ_JAUBRP010000160.1:0-1823 GCF_036701935.1 Microcoleus sp. M2_D5
AATTTTAATTGTTATTGTGGGATGGGCGTCGGGCCCGTCCTTAAAAGACGGGCCCGACGCCCATCCCACACACTTGTGGAAGTTATTTAATTCTCATTCCTTAGTTTTTATTTTGCGTGCATTTTTTGCCGAATCTGCTCTCCGCGCCTAGCAGCAACTTGCGGCCAAGTCAACTCCAAAGCTCGCTGGCGGGCGGCGGCTCCCATTTTAGCGCGCAAATCAGGAGAATTAGATAGTTGGCGCAGTCCCTCCACCCAGGCGTCAGTATCGTAGGGAGGAAGAATTATGCCGTCAATGCCATCACGCACAACACCGCCTCCTCCCATCGGTGAAGCCAGAATAGGCAAACCGTGACCCATCGCCTCATAGATGACGAGTGGGCTACCTTCCTCGAGACTGGGAAAGGCAAAAAAGTCAGCTTGGCGATAGGCAGAACTGTAGTCCAAAGCATAATCAAAGTGAACGACATCAGAACGTTCCAGCAAATGGCCGCAAGTTTGAGCGATCGCCGGTTCGAGTTGACCAAAAATAGTCAGCTTTCCCTTAATCCCAGCTCGCTCCCAAGCCTGCAACAGTAGGTGAACCCCTTTGCGGACGCAGGCAAAGCCTAGGAAAAGGACGTTAACTTCCTCTGAAGGCGGTTTTTGGAATTGATAATTGGGGAAACGCTCTGGCGACCAACCTTCAGTGGTTAACAGCAGTTTTTCTTCAGGAACTCCGGCGTCTTGAAACGATTTTACTACTGCCGGACTCGGACAAAACAGAAAGTCAACTAGCTTGAGTTTTTGCTCTTCGTTCTTAATTGTTTCTGGGGTAATGTCGTGTTGAGGTTGCAATTCCAAGCGAGAGTAAGCATCGTCAAGGATACTCTTAGCTTGCCTTTGACAACTATTAACTCGCTCCCAAAAAATCGGCTTACTCTGCTTGTTAACGCTTTTTACAGTATCTACTGAGATACCGGGCCACAAGTAGGCAACATCAAAATTTTTGAGATCTTTGAGAAAACGCTTCTCTGCCTTAATTTTGGGAGCACTAGGGCTGCGGTAATACAGTTTTTTCAGCAATGACGGAATTGCTTCAACTATATTTGAGTCGCGACAGGAGCTATCGCAACTCGGGACAACCATGCGAGCCTTCAGCTCAGGGTTTTGCCATTGTTTGCACACTGAAAAAAATACGTGGCTGATGGCTCGGTCACTGCAATGAAATGGCAATAAAGCACTCAGTTTTAACATGGGATTCATCTTGAGTTAAGTAAAGTTTTTCTACTTGTTTCTAAACACGGATATAGAAAAATCCGGCTCGGTTTAGAGACCAGTCTAGTTTGATTGAAAAGTAGATTCGGCAGTCTGACAGTGGTTGTATGCTGACAAGATAACATTTAAGTGAATTCACTGACAAGGCCCTGAACCAAAAATTATGTAATTTTACTGTAAAGAATGAAACTGGAGCATCCAAAACGCACTAATAATTTTTATAATATGTTTGGCGTATTACTAAATAGGGTTTTTCAAGCGTTTTAGATAACGTGGTGATTTAAATTGCTGCTACACATACCCTCGTCCTAGCTCTTACGGACTCAGATAACCGACCGGGTATTAAGCCGGATTTGCTAAGTAATACCACTTATAAAAACAGAAGACGGAGAACCTCAACTTCGCGCTTAGTTGTCGGGACTCTAAAAGCGATCGGATTTTATGTTTAATTAAAGCGAGCTGCCAATCATTACCCAATACGCTTGGGTTAAGGAATGAGAATTAAATAACTTCCACAAGATTGTGGGATGGGCTCTTATAGCCCGTCCACTCATGACGGGCTATAAG
>NZ_JAUBRP010000085.1:0-12499 GCF_036701935.1 Microcoleus sp. M2_D5
TTAGATTTTAGATTTTAGATTTTAGATTGGGAAAGATTGACTGAGTACAAGTTTGGGACTATCGATTTTAGATTTTAAATTTTAGATTGGGAAAGATTGACTGAGTACAAGTTTGGGACTATCGATTTTAGATTTTAGATTTTAGATTTTAGATTGGGAAAGATTGACTGAGTACAAGTTTGGGACTATCGATTTTAGATTTTAAATTTTAGATTGGGAAAGATTGACTGAGTACAAGTTTGGGACTTTGGTACAGTTCGCTGTGCAGTATAAGCGGGCCGATCGGAAAAAAAGCAATCACAGGGGATTAAAATTACTTGAGCGATCGATTCTCTGAACAATGCTATGACATTTGAATTCGACCATCTTTTCATCCTTACTGATATTGGTGCTTCGGAAGCTAATCGTTTATCATCCTTCGGTTTAGTTGAGGGTTCATCTCGCATCCATCGCGGACAAGGTACAGCCAATCGCTGTATCTTTTTCCATAACGCAATGTTGGAATTGTTATGGATTCACGATCCAGAAGAGGCGCAGTTTGAGCCAATTCATCTGACTCGTCTTTGGGAGCGATCGGCAAATCGGAATAATGGTGCGTGTCCGTTTGGCATTTGTTTGCGTCCACCCAAAGCTTCTGAGGACACAGTTGCATTTTCTAGTTGGGCATATCGTCCACCTTATTTACAGCATATTCTATGTATGTGTAGTACACGCAATGTTATAGCTAGTAAGGTGCGGATACCCGTCAATCTGCAAATTTTATCAAATATGAAGCAGATCCGCACCCGGAGGATTAACACCACACAATATAGCTGGTAATGTACTTTATGAACCACCGAATATGCTGTATCTGAAACGATGAGGATCGCAATAGGAACAAATAGTGATGTTTTGACTGCTCCCATCCTTTTCCAAAAATCCTTTGGTAAAGGTCTCGATCAATACTCTGCCGATCGGGCATGAAAAATAAATAACTTAGGATCGTCAATTAAATAATTTCCCTTTTTTATTGTGGGATGGGCGTCCCGCCCGTCCACTCATGACGGGCGGGACGCCCATCCCACAACAAACATGAAAAGTGGATTTTATTTAATTCTCATTCCTTAATAAATTACTTTGGTTGGGAACGGCTCGATAATTCGATTCTTGCCAAAATTCCTCGAAAATAATTGACATTGTATTTGACAAATCATCAGCAGCCTCTCGACCAGTTCGATCGAATTTATTAAAGATATTTACCTTTTCAGACGATCTTCCTGTTTTAGTTTTTTAAACCAGAGATTTTACTAATTATTGAATTGTCAGAATTACTTTTTTACAAGCCTTGGCAATATGAGTAAAAAATCGATATTATTTCTTGATTGTATTTAGACGTAAACTGTGGAGCATTTAAACCATTAACGCTCCAGGTAAGGTGCGTCATTACAGAAGTGTTTCCCGCATAAGCGCGTAAGTGTTCACTCCTGACCACGAATTTTTTTATGGTATCCGCCACGTGATTTATCCGTGGAATCAATCGAAAGCATCTCAAATCGAAAACCCTCACGCCCCCGCATTTATACGTGGGGTCAATTCTTTCATCTAAAATCTAAAATCTCTTGACGCACCAGACAAGCCTCGTTACTGGTTTAAATGCTCCACAGCTTAGGTAGCTTTACCATAATTATCCTACCAGTTTTTTAAAGAGTCACAGGCTAATTAACTGGTATATTTACTATTTATTAATGTTATCTATCCTCGATTTTATTAACAATCATAAATTCAATGGGGAATTACTTTGCCGTGACCTAAACTCCAAAAATCATGAGCGAAAGTAGTGACAGGTTCATTTGTATAGAGAGTTCCCAGACGATACAAACTTCTTGAAATTTCTTTCTTTTTGGTATCAAAACGGTTGGATAGAATTGCTGGCTTCTCTATACTCTGCATGAAGTATAGCAATTTTTGAAAATTGAGCCTCCCGATTTTGATTGATTTCTATTGTTGGTTTTTTTTAGCTTTTCGTTTCACATACCCATGCTTTTTTAATAGTTTTGCAACTAAGGGGAGACTAATGGTAAAACCTGCCGCCCGCAATCCAGAAGCTATTTCTTTATGCGTAAAATTAGTTTCTTTGATTCATTCATTCATCTGGTATCCGGCTGTGAATTTTTTAAAAGTTATAAAAAGGCTGCATCAATGCCTATTTGAGTAGACAGAATACTTTGTCTTCCCCCTCCTTTCTTTCTGATCCTGGAACTATTGAGTGTCGGTTCGTCCATTTTTTCTAAATCTTCCCATCCCTTGATGAGGATATTTCCACTGCATCCCACAAGTTGCATTACATAGCTAATTCCACCCCACCCTAATTTTTGAGTTTAAGAAAGCTGCATACCTTATTTTATCCTTTTCTGATAAGGATTTATAAAATTTTATCATTTATGAGTCAATTGAATTAAATAAAACATGAGTTTAAAAGTTAATTATACTCTTTAAGTATAAAAATCTGTTGTGAGTCTATCTGTCTAGGAGTGAAAATTGTAATCTCACACTTTTTTCATAATATTCATTATAACCGATAACTCATCAATTTATTGATTTTTCATTCCTAAGTTGCTATTTTACACCGATCTTACTAATTTTATCTAGTCAACTGGATCGATTTCATTTACCGGAGCGCTCGCCCCTAGCGATCATTTCGGCAAAGGCTCCAATATTTTCTCACCATGACTCGCTGCCACCGCCGCAAATAAAGCTTCATAATGATTCAAAGCTTCCTCAAATCCGTAATTCTCTACAGCATAATTTCTGCCTTGCTCGCCCAAGGCATCCACCTTAGCAGGGTGCAGGTACAAATCCTCAACAGCCTCAGCCAAAGCCTGCGGATCTTCCGGCGCTACCACCACCCCGCCACCGCTTTGCTGCACTGCTTTCTGGGCCGTACCTGTTTCGGGAACCGACGCCAAAATTGCCCGGCCGCTGGCGAGAATTACTTGAATTTTTGAAGGCATATTGAAGTTAGTAACGCGGCGCTTTTGTACGACTAAACTAACATCAGCAGCAGCTAACAATTCCGGCAATTTTTCTCGCGGTTCAAATGGTAGCAACATTACATTATTAGCTTTGTAAGTTTCGCAATCTTGTTGCAAGCGCGCCAAGGCTGTTGATTCCCCCACAATTACAAAAGCAATTTCGGTTATGTGTTTCAAACGAGCCGCTGCTTGGACAACTGTTTGCAAGCCTTGAGTTAGGGCAATATTGCCAGCATAGAGAACGACAAATTTGCCCTTGAGTTTGTGAGTTTCTCGAAATGAGTTATTTTCCTTGGGTAAGGGCCGAATGAAATTCACATCAACCCAATTGGGAACGCAAACTATTTTTTCGGGGGGTACTCCCTGAGAGTGCAATTTTTTGACAAAACCGCTGTCGATGACGCTGACTTGGCTGGCTGTGCAGTAGGCCAATTTTTCCAAAGCGTCAGCAATGCGAACTAGCAGTCCGTTTTTTTTGACCAAGCCGACGCGCACGGCTGCTTCTGAGACGATATCCTGAACGTTGAGGACGATCGGGCAAGCGCGAATCCAGCCGTAAAAGGCGACTGGGACGCAAATCGGTAAAGGGGGCATTGTCGAGAAAATCACGTCGGGACGCCAGCCTCTGAAAGCTTGGACGGCGCTGGAGACGACAAAACTGCCGTCTAGCACAAGTCGGTCTAGGAGGCTGGGGTGGGGGCCGTTGACGCGCAGATAGCTGCGCTGAATTGTGACGCCGTTGTGTTCTTCGGTGAGGTAAAATTTGCCCTCATATTGCGGATAAATCCGGCGCTGCGGATAGTTCGGCATTCCTGTGACGACTCGGACTTGGTGGCCGCGCTTGACTAAGCCTTGCGCTAGTTCTGTCATCAGGGGGGCAATGCCGATCGGCTCTGGATAGTAGTTATAGGAATAAATTAGAATACGCATAATATTTATTTTGAAGCAAATTGTCCTCCAGTCGCGTGCATCGAGCCTGCACCCGCAGAATTGCAGACGATGTGGTTTGGTTCCAGGTAGGACAATAGGGAGCGAGGGGCTCTTCCACTGCTTGCGAAAGAAGCCGCCCTAACCGGGCGGGCATCGCGCCCTCAGCTAATGTTTTTTCGCATTACCAGGCAGTTGCGGCCATCGTCGGTACGGATATACCGAAGGTCGTCTGTGAGCTTGTACATGAACACCAGTCCCCTTTCTCCCTCTCTGTCCAAGGGATCGCGCTGCTCTTGCATAATCGAGTGCAGCTTTGCTTCTAAGTTGAAGGGTTGACCCCTGTCCCAAATCCTAATTTCTAAGTAATCGGCAAACACTTTTACCTCAATGTCTATGGGCGTTGTGGAGGGCAAGTTCTGGTGAGCGTGGCGGACAGCGTTTGTAAAGCCTTCGTTGATTATCAGCCGGCACTGCCACCAAAAATCCGCTGGTATCACGGGCAAAACGATATTCTCCAACCATTCCAAAACGGATGTTAAAGCATTCAGGTCTGTTTCAACCGGCAGGTGCCACTCGGCCTTTGGTTCCTTGTCTTTCATCTTTCTTCCCCCTGGTCGGCCCCCACCACCGCTGTACTCAGCGCCGGAGGGAGAGAAAAAGGAGGGCAAGGTCTTGGCAACATATTAGTTAAGTCAAGCTTGAGTTGAAGAAGCCCGTTTTGCCTCAAGGTGAGCATTCCTTTCGCACCATTTACTCGCACAGCAAATGAGAGACTTCCGATACTGTAACCCGCCTCGGTAGGGCGTTTAAATAGGGAAAATTTCCGAGTCAGCTTGGGAGGCAGTGATTTAAGCTTCGACTGTGTTAGCAGTCGCTACTTTTCTTAACACAGGTTAGTTCTTCTCGTCCTCGAAAATCATGCTGGGATCGTTCGAGTATGACTCGAACTCCTCAATTGCTAATTATTAATGCTCTGATTGCAGAGCGGACAACTAGCTGTGCATTTTCTGGGCGTGTGAATTTTAACACTTAATGCTAACGTAGGTATCGCTAGCGATCGTCTGCTTGACTAAGTATCGAGTTCGAGTTCCCGCCCCCCGTCGGCAACACCACCTCAAATTTAAGCGGTGGGTTGTTGAGGGTTCCTACACAGCGCCACTATTTTTGTTAAACAGGACTGTTACAGTTTTAACAATTAGTTTCAAGTCATACATCAGGCTCCAGTTTTGTTGGTATTTTAAATCTAAACGGATGACATCTTCAAAATCGCGGACTTGAGAGCGACCGTTGACTTGCCATTCGCCGGTCATCCCGGGCTTGACATCCAAACGCTGCCACTGAGGGACTTCGTAGCGCTCAACTTCGTCTGGGGTAGGCGGTCTGGTGCCGACTAGACTCATTTCGCCTTTGAGCACGTTCCAAAACTGCGGTAGTTCGTCGAGACTGGTCTTGCGTAAGATGCGCCCGACTTTGGTAATCCGCGGGTCGTTGTCATTTTTGAAAAATGCGCCAGAAGCCTGGTTTTTGATTTGGGCTTTCATAGCTTCGGCGTTGGTACACATCGATCGAAATTTCCAAATCCGAAATTGTTTGCCCATCCAGCCACAGCGGGTTTGACCGAAAAATATCGGGCCTGGATCGTTGATAGTTATGGCTGCGGCTATAGGTACGAACAAAATTCCTGTAATCATCAAACCGACAATTGCCCCAACGATATCTATCAGCCGCTTCACCCACGATTGCACTGAAGGGTGGGTCATCGGTAGCTGATTGTCCGAGGGCTTGGTCTCTGTGGGAGTTGAGGTTGGAGATGGCTGCTCGATCGTCAGCACTTGATCTAGGCTGGTGAGAGCAAATACTGCCATCACCTGTGGCTTGAGGCTTCGGAGCACCAAGTCACTCTCTCGCTGTTTGGCAAATTTCAGATTGCTGACTAAAGCACCTATCCCGCTACTGTCGATGAATGTCGTCTGACTGAAGTCTAGGACAATCTTGCTGGGAACGGTGCTGCCCGAAAAAAGTTGCTGACAGGTTGTCTTGAAGTTTACGGCTTCAAGTACGCTCAAGCGCACGGGTATGTGAACTGAGGGAATCTCGTCCGAGTACGTTACCCGAAAATCTGCCTCTGGGGTTTGACTGACCATGAAGTCCTGGTTTCAAATTTCAAGCTGATGTCTTTAGCCTATTCTGTCCTAGCAGCTCCACCTTTACCAAATATTCTGGTTAACAAAAGGCTAGCTTTATACAAACTTTACAAAAATGCCTGCCAACTCGCCCGCCGAGAATGATATCAAAGGCAAAAATAGACTTGAGTCTACCAGTGCCAGTTTTGGCCTAAAGATTTTTGAACATCGTCGAGGCCAAACTTTGACATCGGAATCAAGATTTTTGTGGATTCAGGCCGATTAATCTTGTCGTTAATCATTTTGGTGCGTGTCTTGCACCGGATAGCCATCGCAGTTAACAGTTAACAGCTAACACCGAAGTCAACAGTTAACGGTTAACTGGAAAACCCCCGTAACAAGCGTCGGGGGGATGAGCTTAAGAATTGTAGACGTTTTCTGACTGAGAGGTTTCGCGGGTGATGGGTTTGACTTTGGCTTTGGCTTTGGCTGCGTTGCGTTTGAGGGCCTGGAGACGAGCTTCGTATTTAGCCCGCTGCTGTTTTTTGGAGGTTTGCTCGATTAAGGTTTTTAAGGCGCTGCCGAGGCTTTTGTAGGCGTTTGGGAGAGTGTAGCCGAAGCGGGTGGCCAGGGCGAGGGCTTTTTCGTCGGCGTCTATTGCTTCTTTTAAACTTTTCTCTCCGTTGTTTTTTTGGTAAAGTCTCCAGCCGGAGACGCCGCACAGGGATAGGGCTAATAACAGCAGCAAGCCGTCTTGCACCCAAAGTTCGCCGACTGCGCCGCCTAAACCAATGGCGAGGGCTGCCATTTCCCAACCGTCTCTGGGGATGGTGTCGTTTTGGATTCTGGCGACTTCGTGCCAAAATAGGAGGTTGCGCTGATCCATTGCTAGCTGTTCCCAGCGGATCAGGTCTATTTGGATTTCTACCTGGTCTTTGCCTATTTCTTCGCTGCGGATCAGGGTAGGATTAACTTCTATTGTTTTTTCTACTGTTACCCAACTTTGGAGTTCTGGGGGCAGTATGTTTTTCAAGCGCCGGATCTCACTCATCTCGGCTCTTGCTGTAGAGGTTGCATAGGATGTCATAGCTCCGGCCTATTGATTTTGCAAAGGTTAATATGTGTATATTTCTGGAGTATAGCAAACCTTGAATCCAAATTTAGTCTAGTAAAGAGGGGTCGATCGACCAATACTTGCAAATTTACTTGATTTTAGTCTCAGCGGGCGATCGCAACTGCCGACTCGATCCTTGATTTTCGACTATTTCATCAACAGTTCGATTTCTTGTCGCAATTTCGACCAACCTGACAAAACTTCCGGCTGAGAAGTTATGCCTTTTTGAACTAAAACAACTCCGTCAAATACTTCAGAAAATCCCTACAAACCTCGCCGTAGAGCTTCATCGGTAAAACGCACTCCCCCCCGAACTCTACCTCTGTCAATCGGAGCTTTTAATAAATTCTTATGCTGTAAATGCCACAAGTCATAATCGACAGCTAATTTTAAAAAAATGGCGACAACTTAATCCGTGTAATATGAGTCTAAAACCTTGTTTTATCCTCCCTTACGCGATATCTTTTTAGGGAAAATAAAGTTTTGCAACTCTTCTTTTTGTCCGAACATCCTCTCTTTTTTTGCCTCATTTAACATTCATTTTTTTCTCTTTTTTTGCTACATGAGCGCGATGATCGCCCGCAGTCGGGTGTTCGATCGCGCACAGCAGTAGCCAATCGGCTCGCGCGCTGCTGGCACTAACTAATGGTCTACCCCCTCCCCTTTCCTTCTTGTAGTGGAATTACCACTTTTCGGGGATTTACACACATCATTCAGACGCGATTTAAATGATTAAAGTGACTTCAAAATACCGCTTTCCAACTGATAAATTGCTGCCATAATCCCGCTTTCAGGATTTGTGAGCAGCGACTTTTTGACATCTTTCAAGTATTCTACAATATGTTCCCGTAAAATCGGTCTTTCTACTTTGACTGTGTGATTGTAATCCCACAAATCCCAGATGATAATCCCGATGCCGACAATCGGGTCGATTAAACTTACTCCCAACTGACTAGCAACTGTACCGCCTGTTTTCGTTGCTACCTTGGCAGCGGCTTTGCTGGCAACTTTTGCGGTAACTTTACTGCCAACTTTAGCTGCAACTCCCAAAATTAAGGGTTTAGCAACCAAGTAGCCGCTGCCGCCAACTAATACTTTTAATGATAAATTCGAGACATTCCCTTTGTCGCTAATTGTGGTAGCAATATCGTTCAGATATTTGTCCCAGTGTACTTGCGGGATGCTATAATTGTTTTGAACTACTTTAACATTTTTGCTAACTTCTGATATATACAAATTAGCAGTATCTTGAGTGATTAATTGAAATCGCAGTTGAGCGTTTTTGGGTACGAGTACGCGGTTAGCAAATTCTCTTTGAAAGTCTTCGGTTAATTTTTCGGAAACAGCACGAGATGCTGCTGTCATATCAAATCTGTTGAGTACGGCAGATTTCACGAAATTAAAAGGTACGGTAAACTCCATCTTTTTTTGAGTGAAGTAATCAAAGTACCAATCGAGGAAACTATTGTCAACTCTTGCAATTACTTCGCTTTCCCATTTGTCCAATTCTTTTGAGGCGAAAGTTTCGGCTGTTATATGGGATTTTTGGATGGCGTTTTTAATGTCTTGGTTGACTTTGCTGAAATCGTGGGGCGGCGAGACTACAACTGCTGTGGTTCCGGTATTTGTTAGTGACTGGGAAATTAGAAAGTTACCTAATAGGGGAATGATGACTACTAAAATTACGATCGTCCAAATCATCGGTGTCACAGTTTTGATAAACTGACCGATAACTCTGAGGCGTTCTGTTTTCTCTGAATAGCTAATTTCTTCCTTGTCTTGACTCATGGCGGTTTCTCAACTGATGAGAGTTGGGCTAGTTCCGATTATAGGCGGCGTTTCCTGAATTGTGTTGCGGGCCTGTAGTCTGGGATTCTGGGAAGATTGGGGAAAAGTGCGATCGCACTCTTCATCCGCGTTAATCTGCGTTAATCTGCCTGCATCAGCGGTTCATAAAAAAATAAAAGAGCGATCGCCCTTGAACAGTGCCTCAAACTTGATAATCCTTATTTGATTATCTTGTAGCCTGCTTTACTTAACACAACCAGAATGTACTGGTCAAGACTAACTCCTTCCCTTTCCGCTTTTTCTGCTAAACTCAAATGTAGAGATTTAGGAATTTGCAACGATAAATTTCCGCTATACTCAATTTCCGTTGTAGGTAAAGGAATCTCATCTTCACACTCATAAGCTGTTTCTATCCATAATTCCCTAGCTTCCTGAATATTCTCCATCGCTTCCGACAAAGTTTCACCCTGAGACATACAGCCAGGAAGGTCTTTTATTATAGCTGTATAACCTTCAGGTTCTGGGTAAAAACTGATAGGATATTTCAGGATCGAGTAATAATCCAGAGATTTAAAATTGACTTTCATCCGCGTTAATCCGTGTTCATCTGCCCTCATCAGCGGTTCATAAAAAAATAGGGTGAGCAACACCCACCCTACTATCTTACTACAAACGATTAAACCTTCGCTTCTTTCTTCACCAAATCACCCCAACCCAAATCCTTCAGGGAATTATTCCGGCGCAGCGGACGAGTCACCAACTCCAGAATATCCCGCGCATTACCAAAGCCGTGAATCTGAGCAAAAGTAAACTCAACAGACCACTTAGTATTAATTCCCCGCGCTTCCAAAGGATTAGCGTGAGCCATACCAGTAATCACCAAATCAATATTCTGCTCGTAAATCCGCTGCAACTGATTGTAATTGTCCGGTTTCTCGACAATCCGAGGAGTAGGAACTCCCATCTCGTGACAAGTTTTTTCTAACAAAGCCAACTCGGCCGCTTGATAGCGTTTATCCATGTAAGGAATGCCAATTTCCGGGCAAGTCATGCCGCAGCGAATCAAGAAACGTGCTAAAGAAATCTCCAGCAAATTGTCGCCCATAAAGAAGACAGATTTACCGCGAATTATTTGCAGGTAATCTTCTAAACCCGCCCAAATTTGCGCTTCCCGTTCGTCCAAACCTTTTGGTTCAATTCCCAACACTGAGCAAATCTTTTCAATCCAAGCGCGAGTTCCGTCAGGCCCGATCGGGAATGGCGCACCAATTAGCTTACACTTGCGGCGGCGCATCAACGTAGAAGCTGTGCGCGACAAAAACGGATTCATGCCAGATACATAATAACCTTCTTCCAAGACTGGCAATTCAGTGTAGCGCTTGGAAGGAAGCCAACCGGAAACTTTGATTCCTTGCTTCTTCAATTCTAGAGTTAGCTGAGTGACAACCGGATCTGGCAAAGAACCGAAAAGTACCAGCGGTGTGTGCTTGACATATTCCGATTCATCTGCTGCAACTTCCTCTTTTTTCTTGCCGAAATTCAGCAGTTGAGAGATAGCATTGCGTTCTTGCTTCTGAGCTTCTACAACAGGAGCTTTGTCAGGGCATTTAGCAGCCATTGCCGCTAAAACGGTATCTTCCCCTTGAGTAAAGGCGTAATCCAAGCCGTTAGCGCGGGCTGTGACGATGGGAATGCCAATTTCGGCTTCGAGTTTCGGCGCTAACCCTTCCAAGTCCATTTTGATGATTTCGGTGGTGCAAGTGCCGATCCAAACAATTACACTGGGGTTACGATCGCGCTTAATTTGCAAGCACAGCCGCTTCAACTCGTCATAATCGTTTAACTGAGCGGAAATATCGCCTTCTTCCAACTCAGCCATCGCATATCTAGGCTCAGCAAAAATCATCACGCCCATTGCGTTTTGCAAGAAATAGCCGCAAGTCTTAGTACCGATGACCAAGAAAAAGCTATCTTCAATTTTTTGATAAAGCCAAGCTACGCAGCTAATCGGACAAAATGTGTGATAATTGCCTGTTTCGCATTCAAAGTTTAAAGCTTCCGGTTCATTAGTAGTAATAGCAGTCATATGTCAAATCTTCTCCCTTTAAATTGTTTTTAGTCTGAAACAGGACAGGCTCGCCTATCGAGGAAATTCCTGTATTTTGCGATCGCATCTCTTGCGGAGGACAAGCATCAGTGGTTTTTCAGGTTGTTTTTCCTCTCGAACGCGAACAGGTGCAGCGTCGAGAAAACACCTGTGAAAGTGCGATCGCGCTGAAGCAGCGAACAATAATAGAAATACCTGGTTTTGGCGTAATTGCTCTGAAAAATAGATGCAGCCCACTCAATATTTCTGCAGCAGCCACAGCATCCAAAATTCTGGCTAAAAAACTCTGCGCGAGGGCATACAATCCCTCACAGCAGGGATTTAGTTTACTTCAAATCGCTAAGGAAAAAAGCCTTTTGGCAGTTGTGAGTTGGAGCTAATTAAAAATTAACAACTCGCAACTCACAACTCACAAATAGAGCGGGAAACTTCAAGACTAGAAGAGACGCGGGCGATCGCAACAACCTCACTTAAAATCAGATAAAAAGCCGGAAATTTCTTCATCATCATCGTCGGAATCCAAATCGCCGAGACCTAGAGCATCTAAATCATCTTCGTCAGGATCTCCGGTAGTTGCTTCCCCCAGATCGTCGAGTCCGAGCTCATCGAGGTCATCGTCATCAGATACGGAGAAATCGTCAATACCGTCATCGTCTAAGTCGCCCAGATCCATGTCTAGGTCATCTGAGGTCGCTGTCCCAAAAGGATCGGGTATTTCTTCGGCGACAAACTCTTCATCTTCTTCCCCAAACGGATCGGAAATCCCCGATTCGAGATCTCCAGAGGTCAAAGTCCCAAATTGTGAGGCTTCATCTTCCTCGTCATCGCCGAGGTCGAGACCGCCCAAAGCCGAGGCTTCATCTTCCTCGTCATCGCCGAGGTCGAGACCGCCCAAAGCCGAGGCTTCATCTTCCTCATCGTCGCCCATATCAAAGTCAGATACGGCGTCTTCCTCATCGTCGCCCATATCAAAGTCAGATACGGCGTCTTCCTCATCGTCGCCCATATCAAAGTCAGATACGGCGTCTTCCTCATCGTCTTCGAGACCGAGACCGTCCAAAGCCGAGGCTTCTTCCTCATCCTCGTCCATGTCGAAGTCGGAGACCGCTTCTTCCTCGTCATCGCCCATGTCGAAGTCGGAGACTGCTTCTTCCTCGTCATCGCCCATGTCGAAGTCGGAGACCGCTTCTTCCTCGTCATCGCCCATGTCGAAGTCGGAGACTGCTTCTTCCTCGTCATCGCCCATGTCGAAGTCGGAGACTGCTTCTTCCTCAAACTCATCGAAGGATTCGTCGTCGGAGCTCAGTGCTGATGCCGCCGCAGCCAGACCGGCGGCTCCGGCGACTCCGGCGACTACTCCGGCTGCTGCTAACGCCGCACCGCCCAATTTATTAGATTTGGCATCAGCGGGTGCAGCAGTTGCAGT
>NZ_JAUBRP010000085.1:12599-25833 GCF_036701935.1 Microcoleus sp. M2_D5
TTGAGCTGCTGCGGGTGCAGCAGTTGCAGTTTGAGCTGCTGCGGGTGCAGCAGTTGCAGTTTGAGCTGCTGCGGGTGCAGCAGTTGCAGTTTGAGCTGCTGCGGGTGTTGGAGATGTGCCGATCGTCTGCGGCACGATATTTGAGGGCATACCCAGCGCGATGTCCGGGTCAAAATTTAGCCCCAACACTTCGATCAGGCTGTCTGCATCCGGCTTGAGTTTTGAGAAGGGCAGCATTAATTGCTGGAGTTCCGGCTCCAGGGCAGCCGCAATTCCCAGGATGAGGTAAGAAACAGGCCTTTTCCCGCCGTCGGGTGTGGCGACCGTGTTGTCAGCCGTCATGTGCAGGAGCAGCCAAGCCCGATTTACCTGGTAGTAGTCCAACCACTTCTGTTTGAGAGCAACTGAAAAAGTATCAAAAAAAGCCATAACCTCTTTATCCTCATCCTGATCGCTAGACCTATTAAACCATCATCAGGTCTAGCTCATCTTCCTCCTTCTTGACCACTGGTTGCACTGGATTTAGATAAAAATCTGAAAGTAAGGCGAATAATTCGCGATCGGGCGTGTCGTTGGGCACTACTCCTTCGGGCATTGCCAAAATCTGGTCAGCGATGTTGAGGTAGTAATCGCAGACGTAATTGAGGGAAGGATCGCTTTCTGCCATCTCAAACAATGTTTTGCCTTTAACGCGAGAAACGCGAATGTCTTCAATCAGGGGCAGCACTTCCAGCACCGGCATGGGTACAGAGTCAATGTACTTGTCGATCAAGTCGCGCTTTGAGGTGCGGTTGCCAATTAAACCAGCGAGCCGCAACGGGTGAGTGCGGGCTTTTTCGCGGACTGAGGCGGCGATGCGGTTGGCTGCAAATAAAGCGTCGAACCCGTTGTCGGTAACAATCATGCAGTAATCGGCGTAGTTCAATGGGGCTGCAAAACCGCCGCACACTACGTCACCGAGCACGTCGAACAGGATAATGTCGTATTCGTCGAAGGCATTTAGTTCTTTGAGGAGTTTGACGGTTTCACCTACTACATAGCCACCGCAGCCAGCTCCTGCAGGAGGGCCGCCTGCTTCAACGCAGTCAACGCCGCCGTAGCCTTTGTAGATGACATCTTCGGGCCAAACGTCTTCGTAGTGATAGTCCTTTTGCTGAAGGGTGTCAATAATTGTGGGGATCAAGAAGCCAGTGAGGGTAAATGTGCTGTCGTGCTTTGGATCGCAACCGATTTGCAAAACTTTCTTGCCCCGCTTGGCTAGGGCAACCGAGATGTTGCAGCTTGTTGTTGATTTACCAATTCCACCTTTTCCGTAAACTGCTAGTTTCACTCTTGGTTCTCCTATAGGTTTCTATCAAAACGATGAGGGCTGGGGTTTCATGCTTTTTTTCGATCGCCCAATTTCCATAGCCCAATTGCAATAGCCCAATTGCAATTCCCTTACTGTCAGTCGATTTGAGATTTCAGATTTGAGATGAAAGAATGGACTCCCCAGATGAATCAGGGGCTTCTCTCTAACTAAAATTTTCGATCTCGACGACTTTTGTTTGGGGCTTGTATCCGTCTTTGGGTTAGACCAATTTTCGACTCACCCCTTAGTCACCTCGTTGAAAGCATTATTAGCTAACTTGCGATGAAAAGAAAGGGGGCGTCTAAATGAAAATGCTAGTAAATTTGTTTATTTTGCATCTTTTGGAATCTTAACTGGTTTTTTGAGCTAACAATCTATTTTTATATTTTTTTTAGCTTTTAAATTACTTTTAGAATACTTTCTTAATATAAAGAGGTACAAAAATAAAATAAAAATTAACGAATCAAACAATCTGGGCTTTGGGATTTGGGGCTAGGATGCAGGCAGTTGATGGATTGTGCGGGTAACTCGAACGGTCATCAAGACGCTAGTGGATGAGGCAAACTCGAAGTTGGTTCGGATCGCTTGGGTCAGGCGAGGGCAAAGTTATGGGATTTTAGATTTTAGATTTTAGATTTTAGATTGGGAAACATTGACTTTGCTGAGGTTTCGGGTGTTTTGTAAAAAATTGTGAATTTTTAGGAATAGGTGGGGAAGTGTCCGAGTTTTGCAGTGAGGGAGCCTCCGAGAGTGGGCGAGGAGTCGAGTGGGGGATTGTCGGTATATTAGACCTATTGAAAAAAAAATCTATGTTAAAATTAAAGGTTTTGAATTTTAGACCTGATATCTCACTGATAATTGTAAAGTGTTGACAACAAATTACAACGGAGACCATAACGGCGGCGACGATTATAACGACTTGACAAAAATTTGAAAACTTTTAGACTCCTATTAATAGGTTCAATCACTATTCGAGCCTGGGCTATAGATCGCATCTGGAATTTGCAGTTCGCTACATCGTTGGCGGCAATGACCATACCACCGATCGGAAAGCCTCGCGCTGGAGACTGCAACTGAGACCCAAGTTTGCAGGCAAGAAATACGGCTACTAAAAAGCCGGGGTCATGCCCCGGCTTTTTAGGTCTGTGTCGTCTCGATTCAACAGCCGTCTGGTCCACAGAAACTGTGCCCGTACAGTACCTCCGCGTCACAGATATAGATCATGCCCGCAAAATCGAGGAAAAACTTTATTGCGACCTGATCGGCAATATTCTCGGCCATATCCCGATCGGGGGTGAGCACCTCGAATTTTATATTCGCCGTGGTGTCAGAAACGCTGGGTTGTCCCGACGATCGCACGTTGCGACTGCCTTTACCGCCGGTTTCGAGAACCGTATAACCGGTTGCCCCGGATTCTTCGATGATATGGACGATCTTTTTGAGCAGAATCTTTTCCGTGACGATGACAAGCTTTTTGGCTGGCTTGGGCATTTTGGTTACCTCCTTACCTACGTATGTTGATCTTAATATATTGAGTCGCTTGGTCTGTTGGAGCGAGGGAGCGCCAACAGACCGCGACCCGTCTGGGATTACCTGCCGCCGATCGCCTGGGCCAGCCCGAGGAAGAGCGGTATACACAAGCCGATCGCAATGGGTGTACCGATGGCTGTAGATGCGCCGATGTAGGCGGAGGGATTTGCCGAAGGAATCCCGGCTCGCAACGTGGGCGGACCGGAGATGTCTGAACTGGAGGCGGCAATAACAGCGAGGATCACAACACCGCCCAGGCTGAATCCCGTGGCGTAGTGAGCAATCATGCCGAGACCGAAGGCGATGAACCCATGCACCAGCGGTGCCACTACGCTATACACGACGTACCACTGGGCCACCTTACGCAGTTCGCCAATCCTTGACCAAGCCTCCATACCCATGACCAGCATCAAGATCGAAAGCAAGCCGCGGAAGAGGGGATCGTAGAAGCTTTTATAGACACTTTCCGGCTGGGTGAACAGGCCAAGAGCAATGCCGAGCAACATTGCCGATAGGGCAGGACCCTGGAGGCTTTCCTGGACGATCGGCCAGATCTTGACCCGATTATCCGCAGGCTTCTGCTGCTTGCTGAGATACTCTTGCCGGCTGCTGGGATAATCGCCTGCTGCAACGGGCTGCTTGCTCAAAGACTCCTGCACAGTAGAGTGGGCTGCTGCACTACGCTTCTTCTTGTTGAGATAAATGTTGGCCACCACAATCGCCGTTACGAGCGCTGGGATATCCATGAAGGGATAGAGTGCGGCCGCCCATGCCTCGTATGGCATTTTTTGTTCTTCCAGTAGCGTCAGGGCGGCAGCCATAGTAGAGCCACTCACAGCACCAAACAATCCCCCGGTCGCAATCGCATCCACGGTGTTGACCTTCGGCAGCTTTGCCAACGTATAGCGCGCGATGAATACAACAAGAATCCCTACTGCTACAGCAAACGCTGCGGGTAACACCATCTCCGTCAGGTTGGAATTGCGGATCGCCTGACCACCGGTCAGACCGATTTTCATGAGCAGCATGAAGACGATGATCTGAGTAATCGCCTCTGGAATTACCAATTCGCTACCAAGAGCGCCAAGGATCATACCACCAATCAAAAACCCAAGTGTTGGGGACTGCAACTGCTTAATAAAGTCCATTAAGAACAAGGACAAAAAATCCATGAATACCTCCTGCTGCCTCCTCTAAAAAAGAGCGATTATTGTGATCGGTGAGCTTTAAGAAGTAAGGGTGCAGCACTTCAACCCTGCCGAATGGTGTTATGGGAACACCTGTCGGCAGGGGGTTCAGAAATGGCTGCTATCCGAATGGGGGTCGAAGGTGTCGCTGTCCCACAGTAACTTCTATAGATAAATATCTATTAAGACCCAAAATTCTATGTACTTGAGTCTATCCTTAAATGGCACAAATTTGCGATCGCTTTACATGGATATGCCAAATAATTTTTACTTCAAATCATAAGTTTTCCTTTTGTTCTCAGAAAACCCGTATATTTCTGGTCAGTATAAATAGCGAACACATAATTTTTTATGTACACGGATATTGTACCGAGGACGGTATGGGATCGGCAAAATCGGGAACAGGAGTGGCGTGAACACCACTCTTATAGCAATGCTTTGAACTAATCAATCCACATTTCGGGGGGAGTGGTTGCCGGCACATAAGTCGTGGACGGACTGTAATTGGCAAGGTTAAACCACCCCACCGCCAGTAGGAGACCGAACCCACAGCCCAACAAAAAAGTCCAGGCGTGAGACGAATAGAGCACACAGAGCAGGCGACGATCGCCGCTATACACCTGCACTAGCCAGCCTTCGCTGGTGTTGTCAAATTTGGTCTGCAGTTTAGTTGAGTCAAACTTGTTCATTGTTTACGCTCCATGCTGCTCGAATGTGTGTGGCGGTGGCGGGTACTTGCCCGCCGCTACGGAAATACCTGTCAGAAATTCAACTGTGAATGGATAGTGTCTCAAGGAGAGAGACTCGATCGCTCAAACCTGACATTGATATCGAACAGAAGACAGACATCTATGCTTTCGCCTTGAACGGTATTCTTAAGTTTATACTTAGATTTGCTGGTTGAATGGTTGCCATAGCGTCAAAAAGATAAGTGTTTTTTATAAAATGATTCCGCTAATCTGAGTCAATCTTTCTCAACAGAGGGTAATGAATTCGCAGATATTTGGCATAAACTTAAAGATATGGTTCAAGGAAAAACCATAGAGTATTGCCTTGTCACGGAAAAAGTGCCGCTGAAAAGGTGCTGCTGAAAAAGATCGCCAAGATCGTCGAGGAAGCTGGGGCTGCCGGTTATACGGTGATGGAGGCTGGCGATCGAGGCCAGTCGCAACGTGCGATCGTCGGGACAAACCACTGTTTCCGACAGCTTTTTCAATTTTTCAATTCTTCAATTCTTCAATCCTATGACTGCTGACTAATGAGAACTGACGATCGGAATCTCGATCGCAAATTCAGTGCCCCGTCCAGCTTCCGAAACGCAGTCGAGCCGCCCCCCGTGCTGTTCGACAACTAAATGGTAAGAAATCGACAGTCCCAACCCCGTGCCCTTGCCGACTGGTTTGGTAGTAAAAAACGGGTCAAATAATTGGCGGCGAATCTCCTCCGGTATGCCCCGCCCGTTGTCGGAAATGCGGATCGCGACAAAATCGCCACCAACAACTTCAGTACGAATTGTAATAGTGGGAACAGTCAATGGAGAACTAGGATTTGACGGGGGTGAATTTTTCGCATTTCTCGTCGCCCATTCCCCTTGCTGGATTTCTTCATCCAAAGCATCAATAGCATTGCCGATAATATTCATGAACACCTGATTGATCTGACCGGCACAGCACTCGATGTGGGGCAAATTGCCGTATTCTTTAATAATCTGGATAGTTGGATGTGGGCCGTGGGCTTTGAGCCGGTGCTGCAAAATCAACAAAGTGGTTTCGAGTCCCTCGTGAATGTCAACGAGCTTGATGTTAGATTGATCCGATCGCGAAAAATTACGCATCGACACAACTATTTGGCGGATGCGCTCGGTTCCTACTTGCATAGAAGACACTAGCTTAGATAAGTCTTCTACCAAAAAATCGACTTCCATCTCTGCTGCTGCTTCCCGAATTTCCGAGACTGGTTCGGGATAGTGCTGCTGGTAAAGTTCCAACAGTTGGAGCAATTCTTTGATGTAGTGGCTGGCGTGGGAAAGGTTGCCGTAGATAAAATTAACAGGATTGTTAATTTCGTGAGCGATACCGGCAATCATTTGTCCCAAAGAAGACATTTTTTCGGTTTGCACTAATTGAGTTTGAGTTTGCTGCAACTTTCGCACAGTTTGCTCTAATTGCTGCGCTTGATTTTTCAAGCAAGTTTGCTTTCGCCGCAGGACTTCTTCGACTCGCTGGCGCTTGATAATATCCCGTCTCAACAATTCATTTGATTCTAAAAGTTGAGCGGTGCGTTCTTCAACTTGTTTTTTTAAGTCGTCGTGAGCTTGGCGCAGGGCTTCTTGGGCCCGCTGCCGCTCTAAAATTTCTTGCTGCAAAAGTTCGTTGGCTTTCTGCAATTGGGTGGCTCGATCGTCCACTGCTTGTTGCAACAGCTCGATCGTCCCATACATTTCAGATTGGTTAAAAACTTGTGGCAAATTTGTCTGAGACACAACACCCAAAAGTTCTCCCTGGCTGCCAACTACTACCAAACGGCGGACGCAGTGGCGCTGCATGGACTGGTGGACACTCCAGAGGGAATCGGCGGGAGATATGCAAAATAAAGGCGCACTCATGGCCCTTGCTGCTGGGATTTCCGAGAGGTTTAATTCGAGGGCGTGAAACTGCACGATGTCGCGCTCGGTGACAATGCCGATCGGAATTTGGTAATTTTGTGTTGGTGCGATCGCCCGATCGGGATGCTGACTTTGCTCTTTGACAATGATAACGGAACTAACTCGATGCTTGACCATGAGCTGGGCTAAATCGAGGGCTGAGGCAGTTGTTGTGGCAGAAATGACTTGGTGTGCCATGACATCTGCTGCACAGCGCAAATTGGTTAGCAAGTTAATCGGCTGGAGGGCTTCGTGAATGGCTTCGCGGGTGATGATGCCCAGAAGTCGCGAGTCCTCGTCTACTACGGGCAAATGCCGGATGGAGTGCTGGCGCAAGGTGAACATAGCTGTGAAAATATCTGGAGACTCGGATTTTTTGAGAGTAATGGGCGATCGAGTCATTACCTCAGCAATTGTCAGTCCGACTGTACAAGCTGCGACGGTAGTTAGCTTGACGATATCCCGTTCTGTAAAAATGCCGATCGGTCGATTATCTTCCACGACTAAGACGCAACTGCGCTTGGCTGCGCTAGCAACAGCGTTTTGTTTTTCGCCACAAAGGTGACAGGAGACGCGCATCGGGTTCATGAGAGCCAACACTTGGGCGATCGGGGTTTCTGGAGCCACGGTGAGGGGGTGGCGGTCGATCGCCCGATCTAAAGGCGAGGAGTAGATTGGCCGGCTGTTGGGGCGTTCGGCGGGTTCTGATGCTTTAATTGTTGGCGGCTGCGGGACTGAATCTCGGAAATGCTGTAATTGTTCTTCTTGTAGCATGATTATTAATTTTAGTTAATGAATTGTTACAATTTTGCAGACTTGGGTTGGCAGACTTAGCATTAATTAAGCGGGTGACAGATGCTCGATCGCCTAAAATCTGATTGCTAGAACACTCTTATTTAATTTTTATTTTTTAAATCCTATGTCGTGGACTCCCTTAAGTCATCGAATTCATCACTTGCCGCTGATCCTTGCGGGCCCGATTTTGCGCCGGACCCAAAGTCGGGCCGTGACAGTTTGGCTGGCTCTGAAAGCCCCCCGCCAAGTCGAACTCAAGGTTTATTCGACAGAGGGCGGAACCGGCGAAATTGTCGATCGGCCCTTGCTCCAAGGTGCGAGCTCTACCGTGCAGCTCGGCAAATACCTGCACGTAGTCGCCGTGACTGCTAAACCAATTAACAGCAACCTCTTGACATCTGGGCAAATTTATGCTTACGACATCAAGTTTACTGGGAGTAGCGAGTCGAACGTCGGGGGTGCAGTCCCAGAAAATGAGAAAGAAAATCTGATTTCTTGCCTGTGGCCTGCCACCCCTGATTTATCGGCTTTGGGGCCGGAGACGATTAGTTATTTCGCTCACGGGTTGCCCACTTTTGCCCTGCCGCCGCAGGATTTAAACTATTTGCGTATCGTTCACGGTTCTTGTCGCAAGCCCCACGGAGACGGCAGAGATGCGCTGCCCATCTTGGATAATTCGATCGAACAGTTTGCAGGAACGGCAAATAGCAGGCCCCACCAACTGTTTTTAACGGGCGACCAAATTTACGGCGACGACGTTGCCGATGCCATGCTGTGGGCCTTGACTGACGCTGGCGATACACTGTTGGGCTGGGAAGAAAGTCTACCCCTGATGGACGATTCCCAAATAAAAAAGAATTTGTGTATCAGTATACCTAAAAATTCGGAAAACGAAACTGCACTTGGCCAAGAGAGGGAAATTTTTAGAGAGTCGCCAATTCAGAAACCGTCTGATGCTGAGTATCAGTTCAAAAAACCAATTGAGTTACAGCCGGGGACTCGCAGCGATATTGCCAGAGATTTTGGCGGCTTTACGGCCATGTTGGTGAATAAACCCAAAAATGCTAAAAGTCACTTGTTTAGCTTGGGCGAATATTATGCGATGTATTTGTTAGTTTGGTCGCCGGTACTCTGGTGCACGAGTTTTCCGAAGGGTAAGGATATTTGCCCAAATTCTAAGCAGGCCAAAGTCTGGGATAGAGAAGTTGTTGAACTTAACGGTTTTGCTCGCAATTTGTGGAGAGTGAGGAGGGCGCTAGCGAATATTCCTACTTATATGATTTGCGACGACCATGATGTTAGCGACGATTTTTATTTGAATCGAGAGTGGTGTTACCGGGTGCTGGGGAAGCCGCTGGGCCGCCGGGTGGTGCAGAATGCTTTGCTGGCTTACGCTGTGTTTCAGGCTTGGGGAAATACGCCTGCACAGTTCGATCGCGCACAACCTGGAGATAAATTATTAACAACTGCTAAAAAATGGTCGAATTCGGCAGGGACTGATGTTTCTGCTTGGGAGGAGGCGGCTTCGTATTTGGGAATTCCAGGACTAGACCCGAAAACTCATTTGCCTAATTTGAAATTAGATGAAGATGTTTTTATTTTGGATCGGGATGGCGAGGGTGTAAGTGAGGTTTTGAATTGGCATTTTACTGTGAGAAGTTTTAAGCACGAGGTGATTGTGCTGGATACGCGGAATTGGCGGGGGTATCCGGTGAAAAGCGCGATCGATCCGCCGATGCTTTTGACTCACAAAGGTTTTGAGGAGCAAATTCAGAAACCTTTGAGGGAGACTGAGTTGCTGAATAAAACTGGGGAGTTTGAGATTGAGGCGACGCTGGTGGTTGTGCCGACAAATTTGGTGGGTTTGTGGATTATTGATGCGGTGCAAAAACGGGAGGTGGAACAGGGGAAGGTTTTTAATAGTGATGCGGGGGATGCTTGGAATTTTCATGAGTTAGCTTTTGTAAAGCTGTTGTCGGAGTTTTTTAAGCAGCGCAATCGGGTGATTGTGTTGACGGGGGATATTCACTATGCTGCTGGTGTGCGACTGAGTTATTGGTCTGATTGTCATTTTGGCGATTCTCGATCGAATATTGAGCCTTTGACGAGGGAGAATTATCGGTCAAATTGTCAAAATTCTGTGTTGGCGCAGTTGACTGCTAGTGCTTTGATCAATGAGGAGTGGAAAACGCATTTAATTCATACTAAGATTAAGTCGCTGCTTCCCGAGCGATCGCACGAATGTTTGGGATGGAATGAGCCGCTGGAATTAATGAAGATTTCGAGGGGGGACAGAAAGAAGGCTATGGCTGCTGCTGTCAGAAATAGACAATCTCTGCCTGATTGGGGCTATCGGATTGATTGGATTAAACGGCAAAGAGCTCGCGTGTTTTTGCAGCTAGAAAATGGAACTGCGTCAGATAGATCGCATAAAAATAAACAATTGTCACCGCTGCGTAGGTTATGGAATTTTATATCGCTGTTGTGGCGCAATCGCTGGCTGCAAGAGGGTGATGAAATTGTGGGATATAGCAATATTGCGATCGTAAGTTTTCAGTGGCCTGCTGAGGGTGATGGGGAGAAAGCGGTGATGCAAAATGTTTATTGGCGGCCTCTTTGGGAGCCCGATAGTGTGGTTTACAGTCAATATTTTGTGCCGCTGGGATTGGATGAGGATGATTAGATTCACGATTTCTTGAAGAAGTCGGGGATTTCGATACGGGTACAATATTGTGTTGAGTTTGTGGCCGTGTCCGCCGGGAGGAAACCCCAGTCTCATAGAAGACAGTCGGTTGGAACTGAGATGTTTCACCATTCTCAATTAGTTTTTTATGAACAGGCTTTTCGGCCTGTTCCACAACAAAATTTATCTTTTGTGGAACAGGCCGGAAAGCCTGTTGCTGACAATGGTGCAAGATATCAGTTGGAACTGAGATGTTACACCATTCTCAAGAACAGGCAAGAAGCCTGTTCCACAAAGAATAAGTTTTCTTGTGGGGAGTCACAGAATTTCCATAGCCAGCCGACTCGATCAACCAGTTGAAGACCAGACGCAAAAAGTCGAGGGCGGACTTGGCAGATATGAAAGTCGTTTTGGAGATATTAGAAAACCATTAGCGCGAAAGTTGAGCAGAAAACTAAGCTTGTTGCTGTGCGACGAACCTGAAACCTTTGGCGGATATAGCATAAACTAGAAAGCCCGTGACGAGATTTGAACTCGTGACTTCCTCCTTACCAAGGAGGTACTCTACCACTGAGTTACACGGGCATAAAAAATTAAGAATCTCCAATTAAAAAATTAATTTTTAATTCTTAAATTTTAACTTTTTATTAAATTGAGGTGGGCCGAGCTAGATTTGAACTAGCGTAGGCGTAGCCAGCGGATTTACAGTCCGCCCCCATTAACCGCTCGGGCATCGACCCATTTCCATCACAGTTATACATCCTAGCATCAGAATCTTTATTTGCAACATTATATTTAAAACTCTAATCATTAAGTTGAGAACACATAAGTGACTTAGCGGCAGACGGGAAATTTGAACACTGTTTAAGGTGTGCATTGCTAAGTCTAGGCTGGGTGCGTGCCCGGAGCACCCTAAGTCTAGACTAAGAGGAAATCCCTAATTCACTAATTCCCCGGTTTCTTGCAGGGAGTGCAGGCGGCGGTAAATACCTTGTTGACTCAAAAGTTCTTCGTGGCTGCCAACTTCGACGATTCTACCGCCGTCGAGTACGACGATCGCATCGGCTTCGCGAATTGTACTCAGTCTGTGGGCAATAATGATGGTGGTGCGCGTACCGAGGATATTTCGCATGGCTATCTGGATCGATCGCTCGCTTTCATAGTCCAAACTAGAAGTAGCCTCATCAAAAATTAACACATCCGGTTCCACCAACAGCGCCCTGGCAATCCCCAACCGCTGCCGCTGACCGCCGGACAAGCGCATTCCTCGCTCCCCGACCACGGTATAGTAACCTTGAGGCAACAGCCGCACAAAATCGTCTACTTTGGCAATGCGACAAGCATCCTCAACTTGCTCGAAAGTGGCGCTTCTGTTTCCGTAAGTCAAATTTTCCAGCAAAGTACCGTTAAAAACGTCTACTTCTTGGTGGACAATCGCTAAACGCTGGCGGTAGCGAGTCACGTCTAAGCTGCGAATGTCTTCGCCGTCGATCAGAATGCGGCCGGAGTTGGGTTCAAAGTAGCGAAACAGAAGTTTAACTAAAGTCGATTTCCCGGAACCCGATCGCCCGACTAATGCTACTGTTTGACGGGGATGAATTAATAAATTCACATCCTGCAAAACTGGTTTTTGACTGTCGTACCCGAATGTCAAACCGCCGATCTCAACTTTGCCGGTAAATTTATAAGGTGGCTGTGCCGATCGAGCATTTTCTGCTAAATTAACCGCATCAACACCGTCTGGCGTTTGCATAAACTCGTGGAACCGGATCATTGAAGAATAACGCCGCGCCAATAATTCGGCGATAATGCTAATCGGACGCAGTTGCGAATATGCCATGCTTGCCAACGTGTAGACGGTAACAAAATATCCGAGGGAAATTTTGCCTGCAACCGTGGCTGCTAGGCTAAAACCGAGAACTGAAAACAAACACAACTGGACGATCGTCTGCTGGTATGTCCCCAGGGTGACGTATCCTTTGTGAATGCGGTGGATCACGACTTTTAATTCGCGATCGAGTCTGGTGGTTTGCCTTTTGAGTTCATCGCTTTCTGTCGCAAAAGCTTTGACTGTTTTGATGTTGGTGATAATTTCCGAGTTGCGGCTTTCGGTATCTTCGATGTATTCATCGAGAATTTCTTCTCGCGCAGTCACCCCTTGCAAACCTTTAAGGGTGAAACTGAGGATAAATAGGAATGAAACCAAAATTAATAAGCCAATCCGCCACTCAATTAAGCAGATAACGGCAAAAATGCCGATTAAGCGGACGACTTCGGGGATGAATTCGCCGGCAATTTCTGGGTAAGTCCAAGTATGGTTGGCGATGCCTTTGGCGATGCGGCTGGCAACCCGTCCGGCGTTGTTTTCGTCGTAGAATTCTAGGGGTAAGGTGAGGATTTTGCCGATCGCACTTCTCATTCGATCGCGCCTTGCCCTCAATGGTATCGCCCAGTGGAACCAATTTGCTACCCAAGGTTGGATCGGTGCTTTGGCGACTGTTACCACAAAAATTATGCCCAGCAAGACGGATAGCGATAATATTTTGTTGGGTGAGTGCTGGGTAATAGAGGCGATCGCTGTTATGAGTTTTTGGGTAACAGTATCTGTAGGTTGACCCGACAATACGTTTAATATTTGACCGATCGCATAAGGAACAAGCAAATCGGCTAGTGCCAAAATGCTGGATGCGCTTATGCTGTACACTGATATTTTCCAGTAGCGACTGTAGTATTGGAATATGTCCTGAAAGCTTGCCATAAATTTTTGTTGAGATACAACCCTTGCAAACACTTGCATTTAAAACTGCGCTCTCGGCGCGCCGTGTTTACAAGTGTACTACAAAAGTAGTCGATCGGGGAGTCAATCGATTTTAGATTTTAGATTTTAGATTTTGGATTGACTTGCGCGAGATAAATGCTCTTTCTTGAGGATTTTCGATTTTCGATTTGGGATTGATTTGCGCGAGATAAGCTGATACGCAGCTAGATTGTATAATATAAATATAAGATAAGCGATAATTAGTTATAATGTATGCCAGCCAAAA
>NZ_JAUBRP010000086.1:0-10340 GCF_036701935.1 Microcoleus sp. M2_D5
TTGAAAGTGGGATGGGCGTCCCGCCCGTCATGAGTGGACGGGCGGGACGCCCATCCCACAATAACAATTAAAATTGTCAGTTATTTAATTCGCGATCCTAACCATAATATCCCGGTCGGGGCGGGTTTTTGAGATTGTCAATTGTGGGCAGGTATTGTTTGCGAACCCTCCCCTACAAAAATCGCGGTCGCTCGACCGGACATGATATAATTGATAATTGGTAATGGGGAATTGGTAATTGGTAATGGGATTGACATACTGTTACCAGATTTCGTAGGGGCGGGTTTCACCAACAATATCGAATTTCTACTAACAATATACCTAAACCCGCCGCCACACAACTAACAATCTACATCAACATGGATTTGTATTGAATGCGAAAAATGTACAAGGGGTTTACCGTGGGATAGGGGCGGGTTTTATATATTGTTCATTAACCTAAATATTGTTGGTGAAACCCCCCCTACAAGCCAAATTAAAAATTGGCGGCGTAAGTTAAGTCAAATTGGCGGCACAGGGTGATGCAGCAGTAGCTTGGTCGATCGAATACTAACTCGTAATTCATCTCGCCGTCTATTTTGGTGATCGGCTGCTTTAAGGGGATGCCCTGAATGTCGTATTGACGGCGTTCTAAGGCACTCCAGTCGATAATTTTGGAGTCGATTTGGTTCTGCAACTCAGTGGCGATCAGATATAGGTGCATCTTGTCTTGAACTTTCCCAGTCAGAGGAAATTTTATTAACACTGACTGGGTGACGAGGGGTTTTTGGTCGTTGGGATGCTTCTGGGTGTAGCAGCTTTTGAATTCTATATCGTAAGGTTCTACATTGAATTTCTCTCCACTGCCGATCGCCGATGAGTGCAAATCTTTCAGGCACTTTTCTAAGTGAGGAATCAGCCCTAAGTCTGGATCGCACAGCAGTTTACGAATGTTGGAGATTTCAGGGACTGTCATTGGAGATTTTTGATGTTATTTTTTTATTCTTAACTTTTAGCTTACCACTAAAAACAAACCTATTGAACTATACTTGCGACATACTTCCAAAAATGCCGTTTATGGCCCGGATGTGCCAGCGAACAAGAGATTTATTTTTAGGCTGCCAACAGGTATTTTTTGTGTTAATATTTTAGATTATTTATTGGTAATTTTCCACAGATTAAGCTCGACATTAGTGTCAGCCGGATCTATTTGATAGTTTTGTTGCTGAATTGCCGATCGCAAAGTAGAGGACGGTCTGTATAAAAACAACTCACTGAAACCGCCGGGAATTTGCGGAGGTTGGGGTTTTTTCTTGACCAATTCTCGATTTTTGTAGCAAGAAGTGTAACAGCGGGGTTCTATTAGCAGTTTTACTTTTGGTTCTAGGTAATAACTTAAAGGCATGATATGTGCGATATTGGCATCGCTGATAAATAGGGGATTGCTGGCTTGATTGACAGTCGCGGCTACTTCCAAGGCACGCAACCAACCGCTGCCTTTATTCCACCAAATATCTGCTTGAGAACTAACTCCACCGGATATAATACCTGCGGAAAAAACTCCCACTATAACTATTTTCCACAAATTTTGCTGTTTAAACTTTTCCAAATTGTTACTAATTTTCTCAGACAGCAGGTAAGCCACTGCTATCTGAATTCCCACATAACAAGGAACTAAATATCGCGGATTTGCCGATCGCCTTCCACCCTTGATTAGATCGGGTACTGCTAAAAACAAAGCAGTTGTTGCAATTAATAACAACACAATCAACCACACTCGCTTTGGTGTTTGTCGGCATAGATAATAAAGGGCATAGCCGGCTAAAGCTAAAATCATGATACCAACTGGAATTAGCAAAGCGAGTTGTGTGGCGTTGGCAGTTCCATCAATGCCAATATCAAAAAATGCTACGGTGATGGAACCAACCCACCTGCTGACTAATCTTAAGAAATTTGTTTGTTCTGCCCATATTGTTGTGCTTCTAACTTGATTGAAATTTTCTACAGTATTTACCAGGGAAGGCATGAAGCATATCAAAGCGATTAAAGATGCTACATAATAGGAAATAAATGTTTTCACATCGCGCCAGTTGGCAATAACTGCGACGTAGATTGCGTGGGCGGCAGCGACGCAGACAAATAACAAGTGGGTGTACAATCCCAGTGTTGCTGTGGCTGCATAAAGCGCCCAGGAAAGAACAAGGGCGACAGGATTTTGATTTTCGTCAGGGCGCGTTGCTCGCAGCAAGGCGGCAGTGGATAAAATAGTAGTTACTGTCCACAAACTGTACTGTCTTGCTTCTTGGGCAAATAGGATGTGGTAGGGAGAAATTGCGAAAATTGCGATCGCCATCCACGCTACTGCTGAAGATTCAAATAACTCCCAAGCCAGCCAATAAACTGCGGGAAATACTAGCAGGCTAATCACGGCGGCCAAACTTCTCATTGCTGCAACGGAAGTGCCGAACCACTGCGCCCAATATCGCGCTAGTACGTAATACAGCGGCGGGTGTTGGGGGTCTTCTGTTGTTAAAGAATTGAGGGTATCCCTTAAAGTTTTTTCGGAATTAATCTGCTGATATTTTTGTAAATCCGCAGGCGAGGTTATTTTCTGGTACGAAATTTCTTTGATTATTTCGGCTTCGGTGTAGCCAGAAACTCTCAAAGAAGTATATGTTTCGTCGATCCAGTAAAATTTGCGATCGAGATTGGCGAACCGAAATAAAATACCTATGACTAATACGGCTATAATTAAAAATTGCAGCCAATTTCGGGGAACATTAAAACGCATTTTTTCAACCCCACTTCATTTTTTTAGCAATTTACTCAAAATTATATCTTGATTTTTTAGAGTGTAAATAGTTGGTATTTCATAACGAGTATTTTTTTCTATTTCTGTTTTGAGTTCTAGGGAAATACCATACAAAAAAATCTCGTTAAAATTTGGTGGAATTTTCACAATTTTAGGTGGCAATACTAAAAAATTAGCTGGGGAATTGATTAAGTAACTCAAACTGAGTAAGTTGCCGATCGTATCTACACTATACATCCACAAGTCTGTTATGAGTAATGGCCGAGAAGCTGAGTTTACCGTGCGGGCGATCGGGATGTTAATATAAGAGCGGTCTTTATTCCACCAAGAGTCTGCTGGCAAATAGATGCAGCAGGATATAATTCCAATAGAGAGCAAAGCAGCCAGAGCCAGTCTCCACAGCTTTAACAACTGCATTGTAACTTGAGGAGATGTCATTTTTACCGCCAAAAAATAGGAAACAGCTATCTGCATTCCTAAATAACAGGGAATCATGTAGCGGGTGTTGATCGATCGCATTCCGCCCCTGATTAAATCCGCTGGCAGGAAAATGCCTACTGTCACGCAGGTTAATGTCATAACAAACAACCAAACACGTCTTTCTGTCTGACTCAGCAGCACATAAAAAGAATATCCGACAGTTATTAAAATCATTAAAATAACTGGGATAGTTAATATGAAATATAATCGTGGCAAATCAGAGTATAACCCGACATCAAAAAATTGCCTAATAATGTTTAAAACGAAATTTGACAATAATTTTGAAGTTGGAATTTTTAAGGACTGCCATGCTATTTTCTCACTGACATTTTGCGAATTTATTAAATAAACTACAATCCAAGGAAATAAGGCGATAAATCCTGCGCTTCCTGCTATAAAATACCCAATTACAGTCTTGTTGAACCGCAGATTTTCCGAGATGACTACATAGATTCCATGCCCTAGCGCCACCAGTGCAAATAATAGGTGAGAATAAAATCCCAGTGCTAATGTTACCGCATAAATTGCCCAACTGCTGTTAGTTTTTAGCCGCATTGCCCGCAGCAAAGCAGCGCTAGACAGCAAAATTATTAATACAAACAAGCTGTAAGGTCGAGCTTCTTGAGCGTAAACTATTTGAAAAGGCGATACAGCTAGTAATGAAACTGCCAACCAAGCTGTCAGCGAGGAATCAAATAATTCTAAGCACAGCCAATACATACAAGGCAATGCGAGCAAACTAAAAACTGCCGACATACTTCTAGTTACAGCCACTGAATCGCCGAACAGTTGCACCCAAAATCTCGTGGCTACAAAATACAGCGGAGCGAGTTGGGGTTCTTCTAAAGCTAATCCTTTTACGGTATCTACGACGGTTTTGTCTGAATTTATCCGTTGATATTTTTGTAAAAATTTAATGTCCCGACTTTCACCGTCAGCTACTTGCTGAATAAACTCAGATTCTGTATATCCAGAGATCCGCAGGGAGGTGTAACTTTCATCTATCCAGTAAACTTTCTTTCCTAGGTTGGCGAAGCGAAAGAATATGCCGAGGACTAATACAACTATAATTAAAAGTCGCAGCCACTTGTCAAGTGAATGGTTGTGAGAATTTAGTCGATCGGAATTTTTCGGTAATTCCATTTTAAACAAACTCCCCTACGGTTGCAATATAAAACCTCATTTTTTGACTATTTTTCCTAGAATTATTTCGTTATTTTGAGCATAGATTGTTTGTATTTTATATTGATTATTTTTGGTAATTTCTGTCTTTAATTTTTGAGAAATACTGTACAAAAATAGATCGGTAAAATCATCAGGTATTTCAACATTTTTAGGTGACATTAGTAATAATTTAGCTTTGGGATCGATTTGGTGACTCATACCGAGTAAATTGCCGATTTTATTTACATTATACACCCACAAGTCTGTGATGAGTAATGGCCGAGAAGCTGAGTTGATTGTGCGGGCGATCGGGCTGTTGATATAAGAGGGGCCTTTATTCTCCCAAGAGTCTGCTGGCAAATAGATGCAGCAGGATATAATTCCAATAGAGAGCAAAGCAGCCAGAGCCAGCCTCCACAGCTTTTGCCACAGCAGTGTAACTTGAGGAGATGTCATTTTTACCGCCAAAAAATAGGCAACAGCTATCTGCATCCCTAAATAACAGGGAATCAGGTAGCGGCTGTAGATCGATCGCCTTCCGCCCAAGATTAAATCCGCTGCCAGGAAAATGGCTAATGTCACGCAGGTTAATGTCATCACAAACAACCAAACACGTCTTTCTGTCTGACTCAGCAGCAAATAAAAAGAATATCCGATAATTATTAAAATCATTAAAATAACTGGGATACTCAATAGGAAATATACTCGCGGTAAATTCGAGTACAATCCCACATCCAAAAATTGCTTAATAATGTTTAGTCCCGACTGTTTAACTAAGTGTGAAAGGGAAATATTAAAATACTGCCATGCTGTTCTTTGACTGGCAATTTGCGAATTTATCCATAAAACTACAGTCCAAGGAGAGAAGGCAATAAATCCTGCGCTCGCTGCTAGGAAATAGCTTATTACAGTCTTGTTGAACCGCAGATTTTCCGAGATGACTACATAGATTCCATGCCCTAGCGCCACCAGTGCAAATAATAGGTGAGAATAAAATCCCAGTGCTACTGTTACCGCATAAATTGCCCAACTGCTGTTAGTTTTTAGCCGCATTCCCCGCAGCAAAGCAGCGCCAGACAGCAAAATTATTAATACAAACAAGCTGTAAGGTCGAGCTTCTTGAGCGTAAATTATTTGAAAAGGCGATACAGCTAGTAATGAAACTGCCAACCAAGCTGTCAGCGAGGAATCAAATAATTCTAAGCACAGCCAATACATACAAGGCAATGCGAGCAAACTAAAAACTGCCGACATACTTCTAGTTACAGCCACTGAATCGCCGAACAGTTGCACCCAAAATCTCGTGGCTACAAAATACAGCGGAGTGATTTGAGGTTCTTCTAATGCTAATCCTTTTACGGTATCTACGACGGTTTTGTCTGAATTAATCCCCTGATACTTTTGTAAGTATTTAATATCCCGAATTTGACCGTCAGCTACTTGCTGAATAAACTCAGATTCTGTATATCCAGAGATCCGCAGGGAGGTGTAACTTTCATCTATCCAGTAAACTTTCTTTCCTAGGTTGGCGAAGCGAAAGAATATGCCGAGGACTAATACAACTATAATTAAAAGTCGCAGCCACTTGTCAAGTGAATGGTTGTGAGAATTTAGTCGATCGCGATCTTTGGTAGATTCCATTTTATAACTAGCTAATCTCCCACAATTTTTTACTGTCACCCCACCTGTAAGGTGCGCTGGGCGCACCCTACGAACTTAACAGCCAGAGAGAGGACTGAAGTCTTCACTACGAACAAAGGAATGATTAATCATCCACTCCTTCTATCGGCGCAAAACCCTGCCGCTGAATATTTTCAGTGATAGTGCGCGGTTCGAGGAATTGCAGCAAATAATCCGGGCCACCCGCTTTAGAACCAACTCCCGAAAGTTTGAATCCTCCGAAGGGTTGGCGCGATACCACAGCGCCGGTAATTCCGCGATTGATGTACAGGTTTCCGACTTCAAAATCGGATGCGGCTCGATCGATATGCGAAGGCGTGCGAGAATACAATCCGCCAGTTAAAGCAAAATTTGTGCCGTTAGCAATCGCAATCGCTTCGCTGAAATTTTTTGCCCGAATCACCGACAAAACCGGGCCGAAAATTTCTTCTTGGGCGAGAGTTGCTGTCGGCGATACTTCGGTAACAATGACTGGGCCGACAAAATAACCGGTTTCCTGTGCCGGCATTTCTAAAGCTATCTTAGCTTCGGCGCGACCTTTTTCGATGTATTCGCGGATGCGCGAATGGGCATTTGCATCGATCACGGGGCCCACTTGAGTGCCGGGATTTTCTGCTGGGCCGACATTGAGCGATCGCGTCGCTTCTACCAATCTTGCCACAAAATTATCGTACACCGACTCGACCACAATTACTCGCGAACAAGCGGAACATTTTTGGCCGCTGTAGCCAAATGCCGAATAAACTACGCCTGCGACTGCTTGGTCTAAATCCGCACTTTCATCGACAATAATTGCATTCTTGCCGCCCATTTCAGCAATTACTCGTTTCAAGTGTTTTTGTCCCGGCTGCAAAATCGCAGCATCGGCATAAATCTGACAGCCAACTTCCTGAGAACCGGTGAAAGTAATCATGTGAACGTCGGGATGTTTCACCATGTAAGCGCCGACGGTTGAACCTTTGCAAGGCACGTATTGAAATACGCCTTTGGGGATTCCGGCTTCTAGCAAGATTTCTGTGATTTTTGCTGCAATTACTGAGGAAACTTCCGCAGGTTTGAGCAAAGTACAATTACCAGCAACCAGCGATGCAACTGTCATGCCTACGGGAATTGCAAGGGGAAAATTCCAAGGTGAAATGATTAAAGAAATGCCGCGCGGCTGATAGCTATAACGGTTAGTTTCTCCGGGAATGTCGTAATTTTTTCCTTGTTCTAACCGTTCCATTTCGTCGGCGTAGTAGCGGCAAAAATCAATAGCTTCGGAGACTTCGGCATCGCATTCTCTGACAGGTTTGCCGACTTCAAACACCATCCAAGCTGACAGTTCGTGCCGCCGCTGTTCCATCAATTCTGCGGCTTTGCGGAGGACGCCTGCCCGCTGGCGGACGGGGGTTTTTCGCCAACCTGTGAAGGCTGCTTTTGCTGCTTCAAGGGCTTGTTTGGCCTGTTCTTCGGAAAGCAATCCGATGGTGCCGACTACTTCTGTGGGATTGGAAGGGTTGAGTGAGTTAACGGTGGCTTCAGTATTTTGGTATTCGCCATTGATTAGGGGTAAATAGGTTTTACCTAAGTTGGCGCGCACTGATTTGATTGCTGTTTCTGCTTGTTGCCGCAATTTGGTATTGGCGTAGTCGGTATCGGCAACGTTGGGAAATACTTTGCTGTAAACTAGCTGGTCATTTCCGTTAGCAACTGGTGCGGCTAACAATTGTTCGATCGGCATTTCTTCGGAACTTTGCCGGATGAAAGAACTGTTGGCGGTATTTTCCAGCAAACGGCGGATCAAATAAGCCATTCCCGGCAGCAAATCGCCGTAGGGGCAGTAGACTCGAACGCGATAACCCCGATCGACCAAAAGCTTAGCTAATTTGTCGCCCATGCCGTACAGCACTTGCATTTCAAAGCGGCGGCGCGGTATATTGAGAGTTTCGGCAATGGCGATCGCCCTGGCTTGCGATCGGACATTATGACTGCCAATAGCTGCATACAAATATTCGTGATTTTCTAGCAGCAACTGCGTCATCTGCTCGAAATTTGCGTCGGTAGCAACTTTGTCATTGTAGACCGGCTGCGGCCAATCTTTCTGCATCGCTTTGATAGTTTCCTGATCCCAGTAAGCGCCTTTTACCAGCCGCACTGTTACCGGATTTCCGCGTTTTTTTGCCCAGGAAATCAGGTTTCGCAAATCTTGAGCGCTGTCGCGCAAATAAGCTTGCAATGTAATTCCAATATCCGTGCGGCTGCGAAACTCTTCCTCTAACAATAAGTCTTTGAGAATGCTCAGAGTTAAACTTTTGTAAGCATACTGTTCCATATCGAAATGAACCGCCGCGCCCAACTCCTTCGCGCGGCGCAGTAACAGGCGAATTCTCTCGCTTACTTTCTCTTCGCTACCTTTAGCATCCAAAGGGTCAAACTGAGAATAAAAAGCCGTTAACTTTACCGATACTTGCACTCGCGGCAGAGTTTCGCCGTCAGCTTTGTCAATTGCATCTACCTGCGGCCAATTCTTCGCTGCCTTCGCCAGTTCCTCCATCAATTCCAAATAGCGGTTAAGATAAATTTGCGCCTCAGCTTCAGTGATTACAGCTTCCCCCAAAAGGTCAACTGTAAAACCCATTTTATCTTTGCGAAGTCGCTCTAAAGTTTTAACTACCTGCTTGATATTTTCCCCAGAAATATACTTGTGCGCCAAAGTTTCCACCGCAGGCGCAACCGTCGTCGCAGCCAATTGTCCAGGAATCGAATCAGCGTTAGTAAAATTGAGCAATTTTTTCAAAGCTTCGGGCAATTCTACCTCTTGGGCGGTCAGGTATTCTTGCAGGTGGCGGGCAATTTCCGGCTTGCTGCGGAGTGCCGGCAAACAGTCGATGAATCGAAACAATTGCACCCGCAGTCCGGGGCTAGCCATCGCCCAATCCATTAGTTTGTCGTCCCAGCGCATTTGGTCTTGCAGTTGACCGAAAAAAGAGCGCTTTTGGTCTTGAGTTGCCTTCAGGATTTCTTTGGCAATTTCCTGGGTTTTTGCTTCGTAGATGCTTGGAGATATTTGTGCAACCATTGGTAATTAGTAATGGGTAATTTGTAATTTGCAACCAGGGCGGGTTTATGTATTGTGTAACTACCCCCTGAGACAATTATACTTGCTATTTTACTTCAATCTTAACTTGGTAGTTTGCTTGGCGATCGCCTGAAATTTCAATAGTATAATCGCCGCTACTGGCTAGTTGACCTTGCCACTGACCTGTGCTATCAGTAGTACCTAAATTTTCACCGTTAGGAGCAATAATTGCGGCGCTAACTTGACCTTCTTGAACATTAATTGTCATGCTTTGGCCGCTATTGCACTCCAGTAAGTAGCGCCTGGATATGTTGGCTCGCAAACTATTGCTCAGAGTAGTTCCCGTAGCACCGGCTTGAAAGTAAACTCGCTCGGTTACAGGGGTTTCAACCGCAGCGGGAGTTGGAGTTGGAGAAGGCAACGGCAAAGGAGAAGGCAACGGCGAAGCAAGTTGCGGAACACCAGACAGAGAGGGGATTTGAGTGGGACGGGGCGACGGAGGGAATGTGGCGGGCCGTCCATTTCCAGGGGCTGGGGGAAGTCCGGGCCTGCGGTTGACGGGCGCTGTGGCGACAGGCGGAGGGCTTTCGGGGAGGGGTACGTCAGCGGGTAGTTTGATTTGAAGGTTGGCTCTTTCCTGATACATTTTCCACGCTAGCAAACTTCCGAGACTAAGGACGGAACCGACTAAGATTCCGCTGAGAAAAACTGCTAAGATTTGCCACGAGCGAGCTGGTTTTGGTTCGGGGTTGGCAGTTGGAATTGTTGGAGGCGGATAACTTGTAATTTGAGTTGTTTCCGGCGTGCTATCGGCGACAACTGGAATTGTTTCGGCTGCGTCGATGGGCGCTGAAATATCTTCGGGCGTGGCAATTTCTGCGGGAGTTTCTGCTGGTGCGGAAGTTGAATCAGCCCTGGCAATTTCACTGCGATCGAACTCATCACTGGCAGTGGAAATTGTTTCCGGTTGCTGAGTCAAAATTTGTTTTTTTTCCTGTTCGTCGCTCATGGGGCTAAATTTATTTTAGAAAGACCGCTTTTAGACATTTTACGTTACTGGTGCGATCGCCTGCACTGAAATTATCTAGCAGAATGAAGAAGGCACGACACGGATTTTGACACGGATACACGCATCTTGCCTGTTCATAAAAATGGTACTTGTGT
>NZ_JAUBRP010000086.1:10440-25191 GCF_036701935.1 Microcoleus sp. M2_D5
GGAACAGGCATCTTGCCTGTTCATAAAAATGGTACTTGTGTGGAACAGGCATCTTGCCTGTTCATAAAAATGGTACTTGTGTGGAACAGGCATCTTGCCTGTTCATAAAAATGGTACTAGGGAGGCGGGTTTAGGAGGTATATTGAGATTTACTGTTGGGTGGGGGCGGGTTTACGAGATTGTTCGTTACAGGCGAGTATTGTTGGTGAACCCGCCCCTACAAATTCCTGATTCACGATTCCCGATTCCCGATTCCCCATGCCCGATTCCCAATTAGTAATTATTAGGCAAAGACTGCCAAAAAGGCCGCTCTTCTGGCTTCCTCACAGTATTCGTCGCCGACTGCACGTTTCCTTTTAATTCTTGATAATACCTGTCATCCAGGAAACTAACGCTGACGCCAGCAGGAAGCAGCAGTTGGCGCAATCTTTCCTGAGTGTAATCTACACCGTCAATCATTGGCCCGCGCGGATTTGAAACTAACAACTTGCCGTTAACTGGCACCGAATTGACCATATTTGGCCACCAAGCATAACCGCTGTAGCCAAACATCACCGGAACTTGAACAATTTGGTCGTCTCCGAGTAAAAACTCTCTTTTCAACTTCTCTATAATCGGATTAAGTTTCTGATTTTGCAAATAGAGATTGTGTTGAATTAAAGCACGGTTTTTCAAGGCGGCGCTGACAGTTGTTTGAGTGCTCAAACCGCGATTGATCGGCACATCGCCGTAACCTCTTCCCTCCAATTCTTCCAACAGCTTAACTCCGGCTTCGGGACTGGCGATCGCCATTACATATTGTCCGGGAGTTTGAGCGGGAATAAAATTGATAATTTCATCGACTTGGCGAGTCAAAAGCCAAGAAGTATCAATATCCACTGGCGGCCCTTGAATCCTCTGAGCTTGAATAAAATCAAGCACCTCTGGATTAAAACTACCATTTCCAGAATTCCCGTAATAAACTCGACCCATTGGGTGTCCGGGAATCGGCGGTGTCACCTGCAAATTGCCGTATCCGTCAGACCACTGACTTACAGGGTCTAAAGAACGAGGATTGCCAATTTTAACTACTTTCAAATCAGGGTTTTGAGTAGATTTAACAGGCGGGTTTTTCTCTGGATCGCTATTGCTTTTGAGGGCGACATTAAACTGGCGGATCTCCGATTTTTCGGGGAGTTGAACGTATCCGTTTTTCTGGGTATCTTGCATCCAAGTGCGATCGCCCTGGATAATTTTTACCTTAGCGCCCGTGGGTTCTACTGCTTGTTTGAGTTGGGAGATAAATTCGCTGTTTACCGCGCCTCTGTCGCTGACCTGAACTTCGGTTACTGGTGCTGTATTGGGCGCTATCATCCAAGGACTAACGCCCATTTGAATAGTTGTGGAAGCGATTTCTTGACCGTTGTTTTGGGCAGTTGCTTTGAGATTAACAGTGCCGTTCCAATTGCGATCGGCAAATTGTTTTGCTTCGACACCTAAAACAATATTCGTGCTGAAAACTAGAGGTTTAGCACCGGATATATCTACAGGTTGCCAGCCGTCGCCCGTCTTTTGGAAAACGCTGATGTGAGGGCTAGCAATGCTGTCAGCCGTGATAAATAACTGAGAGGTTTTGAAGTTTTCAGATAGTGTTAAGTTAACTTGAGACAGCATTGCTGCACGGCGGGGAGCGCTAACTTTGGTTTGTTTCCAAGTCGGTATCTTGCCGCGATCGTTATTGCGATCGTTAAATGAAATTAGCGCACCACTGGACAAAGACCATTGTTCTTTTCCAGCTTCGTCTTGCTGGTTAATTTGGCCATCTCTGTTGGTATCTCCCGCAAAGAAAAAGTTCGACGGGGACGCGGCGGGTGTAACTGGGGTGGGGGTTGGTGTTGCAGTTGATTCAGGAGTTGGTTGAGGAGTTGCTTGCTGATTTCTCTCTAACTCTTGTCTTTCCAGTTCTTGTCGGGCTAATTCTTGTCTGGCTAATTCTTGCCTTTCAAGTTCTTGTCTAGCTAACTCTTGCTTTTCAAGTTCTTGTCTTTCAAGTTCTTGTCTAGCTAATTCTTGTCTGGCTAATTCTTGCCTTTCAAGTTCTTGTCTAGCTAATTCTTGTCTGGCTAATTCTTGCCTTTCAAGTTCTTTACGGGCTAACTCTTGCCTTTCAAATTCTTGCCTTTCAAGTTCTTTACGGGCTAACTCTTGCCTTTCAAATTCTTGCCTTTCAAGTTCTTTTCGGGCTAATTCTTGCCTTTCAAGTTCTTTTCGGGCTAATTCTTGCCTTTCAAACTCTTGCCTTTCAATCTCTTTTCTAGCCCGGTCTTTTTTCTCTTGCTCTTTTCTCTCTATTTCTCGACGAGCAAATTCTTTTTTCTCTTGCTCTTTGCGGGCTCGCTCTCTTATCTCTTCTTCCTCGGCTCTAATTTTCTCTACCGAACGTGCGACTTGCATTTCATAGGTTGCGACACTGAGGTTTCCTTGATATTCGATGGTTTTGTCGATCGCCCGATCGGCCAAAAAAGAATCGTGAGGAATGAGTCGCAGCGTATTGATAGCCAACTGCCACAGCCGCTGGGACTCTTCCCAAGTAGCAGAAGAAGGATTAGAAGTGCGTCCAATTACTACTGCTTGGGCCGCTAATTTAGCAGCATCGTCCCAATTATATTTAGCTCTTTGTTCTATTTGAATCTGACTTTGAACGTTTTGGAGTTGCTGCGTCAGAGTTTCGGATTGCTGGCGGTGGATTGCGGATTTCCAAAGTTCTGCCGGAAACGGGGCGCTGTCGGGATTTTTGGCAAGGTTATCTAATTGTACTTTGAGCCGATCGCGCAATTTGTAGAGCTCGGAAAGAGATTGCGGAGTTTCGCCCTCTGACTCTCGCCCAGAGAGTGCGAGTTGGTAGTTTAGGGAAGGTTGAGCCATTGTTGTGGGGACTGCAACCCAAATAATACCGATGACGACACCGAAACCATTGATAATGGCGATCGCAATATATTTAACCAAACGCATATAGTTTATCCTCAGACACGCCAATAATTTTACCTAATCTTGGGAGCAATGGGGGATTTAATTGTAAGAACTTACGCATGGCGGCCCAGAAACCGGGTTTTTTACGAAAATACTTTGTTGCTGTTGAGAGATTCGATAAAAACTCCTGGTGGTTGAGCGAAGTCGAAACCCGGTTTCTTTGTCGGAGTCCATAAGATTTGATAATATTTAAGTTATTATATAGTATTCATCACGATCGCATTAACTCTCATTATAATCAAGATAACCTAAACGAGGTAATAGTATGTTGACAAGCGATCTCAATGCTCTACTTGACCAACAAGCACTCCAACGCCAAGATTCCGAATGTCGCTATATTACCGATCGCGTCAACTGGGAACAATATGAAACCTTACTAACCAGAAGTGGTGATACTTCGGCATATCGAGTCACCTATTTAGATGGAGTCTTAGAAATTATGTCACCTTCCCGCCGCCATGAAAACAGAAAAACTCGCATTGGAGACCTTTTACTCATTTACTTTTTAGAAGCAGATATCGACTATTTTCCCTTTGGTTCTACCACCCTGCGGCAAGAGGAAAAAAGCGGTGGGACGGAACCAGATGAAGCTTACTGCATTGGTACAGATAAAGAATTTCCTGATTTGGCAATTGAAGTTGTTGTTACCAGTGGTGGCCTGAATAAATTGGAAGTTTACAGACGGTTAAATGTTAAAGAAGTTTGGTTTTGGCAAAATGAAAGTTTTAGCCTCTACTACCTGCGGGAAGAAATCCCTGTTCAATTTGTCCAAACCTGCGGTTATGAGCAAATCAGTCGCAGCGAAATCCTCCCTGATTTAGATATAGACTTGCTAGCGGAATATGTCCGATATCCCAATTCCCTCGCAGCAGTTAAGGAATTTAGACAACGACTGATTGGATGAGTTGAGTGTTGTAAGTGTAAATGGGTTGATTTCCGATCATCGCACACCAGGTCAGAAACCGGGTTTTTTACGAAAATACTTGGTTGCTGTTCAGAGATTAGGTAAAAACCCGGTTTCTTAGTCGGAGTCCGTAAGTCCTAAACTTTACTCTATGGGAAAACCAGGAATCAGTAGATCGATTTCTACCATCAGTTGCATCGTTTCTTTGAGCGCAACCACCACCTTTTGATAGTGCAGTAAATCATCAAAGGATAAAGTGCGTTTGGCTTTCTTACGGTCTTTGAGCCATTTATCTAAAACCTGATAACCCCCAATTTTCAACTCCCAAACTTCGGGGGCGATGCCTTCAAAATAGCGGGCTTTGTTGATATAAACTCGTTGTTCTGCGGGTTTATAGGTAACTTCGGTAACGGCATTGTCACCATCGCCACTCATTTTAGTAATCAGCTTATTCAGCTTTTTCGATTTCATCAGGTGCAAGTCTACCAATGCCTGACCTTTTGCACCCAAGTCTTTAAATAGCTGGTGGTTACTGGTTAACGGCACGCGGGGAAAGTCGATTTTGAGAAACTCGGCGTAGCGTTGGCGATAGGTGGGGCTGTGGAAGATGGCGTAGATGTAGTAAAATATCGCTTCGGGCGTGGGAATGTAGCCAAGTTTTTCACGAATTGCACTCAAAAAACCAGGAAATAAATTTGTAGTTTTTTCAGTAAATAAACTACCCTGTTCGTTGGCAGTATCAGGATAGGTGTATAGAGGAAATAATTGTCCGTATCCTTTGTTACTAGAAGTAATACGATTATCAACAAGACAATTGGTGGCAAGAACATGATTGAAGATACCTTCAGGTACTTGCCGCACAGTGATTAATCCTAAATTCTCACCTGTCAACATATGGTTCATCACATTTCCCCTAGGCAAACTATGAAACCCTTTCCAATTACTCGTATAGTAGGTATAACGAATGTCAAAAGGACGATAAAGTATTGGTTTAATTTTTGTTTTTGAAATACCTGATAATCTTAAATCTTTTTGAGCTAATTCAATTTTCCAGTCTCTTGTATTCTCTGGCAATTCATAAAACTTAATTGCTTCATTAGGTGAACTACTTGAAAAGTTATTTACTGTTTTCCATACATCATCTTGACTAAAGTGAATAGTTAATGAATCCCGTGCCGTCATGATTCCGGGACTGTTAATATTAAAAATTTCTGTGATTTTACAACCCTTTTCATATTCTGTAAGCAAGGTGATGTTTTGAGGAATAAAAAGGTAAAAAGGCGATAGAGGCTTAAGATTATTCCACGCAATCGTATCAATATCTAAGTTGCTAAGAGCTTCATATTTGTCTGACCTACTTCCCCAAAGTTCAGAATGATGTGTTTCAGCAGATGATGATTTTCCAGGCTGTTTAATGAAAATTCCTATACTTACACCTTGCTGAATATCAAAAACATTTTGATCGGGTTCTCCATTAGGAGATATTTCTTTTTTATTATAATTTCCATGAAGATCCAAAATATAGATATCCGAAAAAGTTTGGATCAGATTTTGACGCATTCCTCGAAAAGTCGGATTATCTAAATATCCATGATTGGTGATGAGCGCTAAAACCCCAAATCCAGTTTCATTAATACGCCATTGAGAAAAACGAATGAATTTTACGTAATCATCTTGCAATCCTTTTGAATTCTTCTCGTCCAATGGCTGACCATCAACTTGATAGTAGTCGCGAACAAGACCGCTAATCCATGCTGCTGTGTTTGATGACTCGTAAGAGTAAGGCGGATTGCCCAACACCACCATCACAGGTGTATCTCCCTTCACCGTCGAAGCTTCATTTGCTTCTTGTGCCACAAACTGACCAAACAAAATCTCTGACTTTTTCAGTGCCTCATCTAGCGTATTGGTGAGGTAAATGCCTAATCGCTGTTTGCCCTTAAATTTGTAACCAAGTTCCTGAAGTTCAAGCCCTAGCTTGAGATGAGCGATGGCATAGGGAGCCATCAATAACTCAAATCCAAACAACCGATTCAGCAAATTGTCTTGCACATAGCTATCCCACTGATTCGCCATGCCAATTTCTTCTAGATTGCGGTAAATTTGCTTCACCACTTCATACAAAAACGTACCCGTACCCGTTGCAGGATCGAGAATTTGCACTTTCGGCTTTTGTGTTATTGGATCTTTGGCATTATCAGCTAATCCCAATGGCAAATCGAAGCGGTCTTTGAGAATAGCATCAACCGATCGCACAATAAACGACACCACAGGTTCCGGCGTGTAATAAACCCCTCGACTCTTTCGCAGGGCTGCGTTATACGCCGCCAAAAATGTTTCATAAAAATGCACCACCGGGTCTTCTTGCCGAGTGCGCTGCCCAAAGTTTTCGAGAATGCTGCCCATATCAACCTGAGACAGCAATTGCACCAAATCGTCGATCGCCCAATCGATCTGACTGACTGCATCCGTTTCGAAGATCGTATTAAACAATCGCTTCAAAAATGGGTTTGTTGCCGGAATATACCTGCCCGCCGTGCGCCGAGTAAACGGTTCACACCCTGGATTTTGAGCATGACCAACTCTTGCCGCAAATAACCCATAAAAAATCGTCTGAGCATACATATCAGCAAAGTCAGCATCATTCAAATCGGGCAACAACACCTCACTAAAGCCCTGTTTCAGTTGATGCAATTCGCCTCCGGTTGCTTCCAAACCCAGCGCCGTTGTTGTTGCTAACCGGATTGCCTTCGTCAACCTCGCCATCTGTCGCGCCAGGTCTTCAGGACTGCTGATAATCTCGCCTGTATAATTGATAAACTGATCTAGCAGAGCCGCAATTTTTTCTGTAGCCCTTACTTGCAGCTTATTCTCACTACGGTCTGCTAAAATTTCCTTCTGCCTGCGCTTCCCATTCACATACCAACGAAACTCTAAATAATTGGTCAATACTAGATTCGGAAACGCTTCTATATACCGCTGCAATTGCTCCGATTTTTCTATCTGATCCAGGTCTAGCCCAACGTCTTTGGCTTCTACATAACCCACCAATAGCTCTCGCCGCCTTACGGTAAAGTCTGGAATCCCTGCCTTGTTGCCTTTTTCTTCAATGACGGCATCAATGCCCTTGTCTGAGTCATCCAGCAAATCTTTCAGCGCTGGATAATGGCTGCGCTCGCTACCTTTTTGCAGGTTATTTTGAATCGACTTGAGGTAAGCATCAAAAGATATAGACGGCATTGAATCAGTTTCCTGGTTTAGTTTGGAAATGTTTTATAAATTCGTTTAATGCTATTCTAGTAAATAGAATAGTCCTGGAGATAGGGGCCCAGAAACCGGGTTTTTTAGCAAAATACTTCGTGGCTACCGACAGATTAGATAAAAACCCGGTTTCTTTGTCGGAGTCAGTAAGCCCTATATGGATTTATTCTCTTTTTCGCTGACCGAAAGGTAAAAATCATGAAATGTCGCTGTTATTTCTTAATTTTTATCCTTATTGGATTATCCTTAACAAGCTGCGGGCAACCGCCGTCATTTCGAGAAATCGATCGCACATTGAAACATAGTAATGCGCTCGCAGAACTTAGTTTAAAGCTGCAAACAGACGATGTAACCAAGAATAACACCCCCGCGAGTCCGAAGAGTGGGAAGTTCGATCGAACTACAAACTCACCGGAAGAAAGTGCGATCGTATTAGGGATATTCGGGTTTCAGTTGATATGTTATTTGTTAGTTTGGAAGTTTCGCGGGAGGGAAGAAGCTAACAGGATGCTGAGAAGAATCAGAAGAAGAGTGAAGTGAGGATAGATACTTGCTAAACCTCATTTTTTCTTAGTGCGGTTGCGTTTTCTCGATTCAGCCGCCATATTTTTTGCTTTTTTTTGCTTTTCTTTACTTGCCTTAGAGCGATTGACAGCACTGCCACTTATCAGTTTGCTTGACAATCCAAATATATCGGAGTTTTCAGATGCAAGCCTAGGGGCAATGCTAGCATTATATAGCTCCTGAAATTGTGTTAGACCTTCCCCCGTACTCATATCAAACCCTGCTTGATGACCGAGAGTCACAAAGGATTTGGCAATTCCGAATTTAGAGGAATCTCCCATAATCTCTTTAAATTCCGGCTCGATATCCCGGAGGTATTTGATAATTGAAGTGGCATTTCGCAGTTTAAATTCTCGCTTCAAAAATTGCCAGAACGCCAATAATTCCGGGATAGCATTTTCACCTTCTTCCGGCGAAAGCAAACTCACTTTCCTGGGAAACAACTCTTCGACTACAGTTGCCACATCTTCCACTTTCATGCGAGGCAGCGTAAAACCTTCATAGCCGAAACCGTAATGAATGAACTGCGAGATCCAAAATCCAACGTCTGGATAAGTTTTACAGTATTCTTCTCCTTCGGGAGAATTGACAAACAGCTCGATTAGCGTTTCCTGATAATCTTCGATGAGCGGTTCTGCTTCGTCATAATCTAGGCCGTCTAGTTGGCGGATGTTAAAAGGTTTATCTGACATAGTTGAAAAATTTTTAATTTACTTGACTTTAGCTCTAAGGCTAGTACAATTTTTGCAGTTATATTAATTCTTTAGGATTTCCTTATATTTAAAAAATCTCCGATCGCAGGTATATTTGACTAGCACCGATCGCCCGTGACTATTTAAACCAAGCTAGCATTGCATAGAGCGATCGACCCCAAAACACACTCAAAACCAAATCAAAACAAAAACCCGGTTTATCCAAAAAACCGGGTTTAATTATCTGCGTTAATCCGCGTTAATCCGCCTTAATCTGCGGTTGCAAAATCCTACAATTGCTTCACCTCAGAAACCAATTTGGCAACCACATCCTTAGCGCTACCAAACAACATCATCGTCTTATCCTTATAGAACAACTCGTTATCAACACCGGAAAAACCAGCACTCATCCCGCGCTTAATCACGATCGTATGCTTAGCTTTATCCACCTCCAAAATCGGCATCCCGTAAATCGGGCTCGCCGTATCGTGACGCGCCGCCGGATTCACCACATCGTTAGCCCCGATTACCAAAGCCACATCAGTTTCGTCAAACTGCGGATTGATATCGTCCATATCGTACAACTGCGGATAAGGCACGTTTGCTTCCGCCAACAGCACATTCATGTGCCCCGGCATCCGCCCAGCCACCGGGTGAATCGCGTATTTCACGTCAACACCCATTTTTTCCAAACCGTCGGCTAACTCGCGCACCGCGTGCTGTGCTTGCGCTACAGCCATTCCGTAACCGGGAATAATTACAACCGATCGCGCATAACCCAACATCATCGCACTTTCTTCGAGATTGATGCTGCGAACAGTTTTGTCGATCGCACCAGCAGCCCCAGCAGCACCCGCAGCACTACCGCCACCGCTACCAAAGGCGCTAAACAGCACGCTACCCAAGGATCGATTCATCGCCTTGCACATGATTTGCGTCAAAATAATCCCCGACGCGCCCACCAATGCACCGGCGATAATCAGCATATTGTTCATCAAAATGAACCCAGCCACACTCGCCGCAATCCCCGAATAAGAGTTAAGCAGCGACACCACCACCGGCATATCGCCGCCCCCAATCGGCAGCACAAACATGATGCCCAGGATATTGGAAATCGCCACCAAACCGAGGAATACCGGCACATTTTCGGGATTCGCCAGCATATAACCGCTGCCGGCTAAAAGTGCGATCGCCAGCGCAGCATTAAACGGCTGTTGCAGCGGAAACGTCATCGGCGCACCAGGTAGCAATTCTTGCAGCTTCGCAAACGCCACAAGGCTACCAGTGAAGGTAATTCCGCCAATCAACACACCCAAAAGGATCGTGATTGTCGCATCAGGCGTCGGCGATTCCGGGATGCTGAGATAGCGCCAGAATTCGCCCACAGCAACGAGTGCAGAAGCCGCGCCCCCGAAACCGTTAAGCAAACCCACCATCTGCGGCATATCCGTCATCGCGACGGTTTTCGCCATAATTGTTCCCAAAATGGAACCGACGATAATTCCGACAGCAATCAATTCGTAGCTGATGACTTGCTTTTCCAGCAACGTACCGACGATCGCAATCAACATCCCGATCGCAGCTAACACATTCCCTTGACGGGCGGTTGCAGGGGAACCCAACTGTTTCAAACCGATAATAAACAAAGATGCGGCAACTAAATAACCTAGTTGAATGCCACTGGGCAGAAAATCGCTCACGCTTTAACCTCTTTTTTCTTGAACATTTGCAGCATTCGATCGGTTACTAAGAAACCGCCCACTACGTTAATTGTGGCCAGGGCGATCGCGATCGTCCCCAAAATCGAAGTAACAGTCACATTGCCTTGGCCTGAAATCAGAATTGCGCCTAAAACCGCAATTCCCGAAATCGCATTCGATCCCGACATCAAAGGTGTGTGCAGCGTCGGCGGGACTTTATTAATGACTTCAAATCCCACAAACGACGCTAGAGTAAACACCACTAAACCTGCAATCAATCCTTCTGCCATAACACTTGGTAATTGGTAATTGGAAATAACTCGTTCCCGGTTGGGTCCGCCAGTCCGCCAGGGAATCAATTCCCTGGCTAATAGCCCAAGTCCTCGCTATGAGGACTAATAGACCTCTCCAATAATTCTTGTGGAACAGGCATCTTGCCTGTTCAAAAAAGCCTTTTTGGGAGATATTTAATCAGTTCTTTAGTCCTCATAGCGAGGACTTTAGCTTTGAGGCAGGGGTTTCAACCCTTGCCGGACTTTGCCTCATAACGACCGAATCTAACTGACGGCTGAAGCCTGAGCAGCCAAAGCATCGCGAACTCGCTGGTTGCTAATTTCACCGTCGCGGGCAACGCAAGCACCAGCAATGATATCGTCTTCAAAATTCAAATTGAGTTCCCGATCTTTCACCATCAACTGAAGTAAAGCCGAGATATTCTTCGAGTAAGTTTCGCTAGCGTGGACAGGCATAGACGAGGGCACATTAATCGGGCCGATGACATTAACGCCGTTCCATTCAACATCTTTCCCAGCTTCCGAACATTCGCAATTTCCGCCTTGTTCGGCTGCGAGGTCAACAATTACCGATCCGGGCTTCATTTGAGAAACCATTTCTCTAGTAACTAAAATAGGTGCTTTTCTGCCGGGAACTTGAGCGGTTGTAATCACTGCATCGGAAGCGCTGACGTGTTGGGTGAGCACTTGGCGGGTGTATTCTTTGGCTGCTTCCGATAATTCTTTTGCATAGCCCCCTGCTGCTACTGTTTCTTCCTTGAGTTCGACATCAAGGAATTTAGCGCCCAAACTTTGCACTTGTTCTTTTGTTTCCGGGCGGATGTCGAAGGCTTCGACTACCGCACCCAAACGGCGCGCCGTGGCGATCGCCTGCAAGCCAGCAACGCCCGCACCCATTACCAATACTTTCGCGGGGCGAATTGTACCCGCCGCCGTTGTCAGCATCGGAAAATACTTTGGCAAAGCGGCGGCTGCGATCAGTACCGCTTTGTAACCGGCGACGTTACCCTGAGATGACAGCGCATCCATACTTTGAGCGCGGCTGGTGCGCGGGATCATTTCCATGCTGAATGCCGTTACTTTGCGATCGGCTAAACGCTGCACTAAAGCCGGATCTGCCAGAGGATTCAAAAATCCGATGAAAACGCCTCCTTCCCGGAGTTGATGAACTTCTGATTCTTGCAGGGCCCCGATTTTCACGACGACATCGGCTTCGCCCCACAGCCTAGCGGTATCGGCGACAACCTGAGCTCCCGCTTCTTCGTAAGCAAGATCCGAGAAAAAGGATTTTGCCCCCGCACCGGCTTCCACCCAAACTTCGACGCCTTGTTTTACTAATCGGGCTACAGCGTCGGGTACTAAAGCCACCCGGCGTTCCCCTGCTGCTATTTCTTTTGCGATCGCTAATTTCATGAACTCTCCTTATTTAAGCCTTCCCAGGGCGGTTGAAACCGCGCCTACACAGACAAAACCTGCCTCCGCAGGTTTCTTGAAGTGCGATTTTTCATCGCCCGATGCCTTGCTTTACATTGAAGCAGCCGTTGCCCTAAAGTTCTCTCGTTGATACTAAAGCCGATCGCCTAAATTCGACCCGTATCTTTAACTTATCTTATACATTCAAATTCACTAAATTGTTAAGTTTGCCACCGATTATGATATAATTTTGTGTCGTCTAACTTTGTAGTTTGAATGTCAGTTATCAGTATTACGCAAAATTACGCAAAAAATAATTGACGATCGAGCAATTTGTTCGGAGGTTCCCAGATTCAGCGTTTCGGAGACTTAGGATGGAGGCACAGAAAAGCGTCGGGTTCTAACCAGCCCCCAGATTCATTCTCAAAGCAGACGGGAGTAAATCTAAAATCTAAAATCTAAAATCTAAAATCGGCTCGCCCTCATCAAATTGCTGAGACATTCGATATATTGTAGGCACGATCGCAAATTTCGGGCGAGCAATATTAAAGGTTCACCAAGAGTTTAATTAGAGGAGTTGTTATGCGACGATTATTTTCAGCACTAGCGGTTACAGGTTGCTTGGTGGCTGGATTACCCGCCATCAGTTTAGCCCAATCCATGCCAGGATTCACGATTTTCGGCGGCCCCGAACGCGCCAACCAATTAAACTATCGCTTAGATTACGGTACAGCCGGGATGAGTGGCGATAGATATCGCCTGCGAATTCCTTCCAAAAAAGTAAGTTTGGCGATCGCCCAACTGAACATATCCTATCCAGACTACTACAAAGGCGAATTTGACCAAAAAGACATTAAAGTGCGCGTCAAAAACAAAACAATAGAATTGCAAGAAGTAATCTGGGACAAAGAAAATCGATTCATAGAAATTTATCCCAAAGAACCAATTGCCGCCGGCAACAATGTTGAGGTTGTACTCTCCAACGTCAGAAACCCATCCCCTGGCGGAATGTACCATTTCAACGTCCGCATCCGCACTCCTGGGGACGTTCCCTTGCTGCGTTACCTCGGTACTTGGCTGTTGAGCATTAATTGAGAGAAGGGTTCGGGGAAGGAATTTCTCGTTAGTCAAGCGATCGCGACAGAAAAATTTAAATGTGGCGATCGTTTTCCTGCAGGCAAGAATTTAACTCTACTCAAATCCTGATTTTCCTCACATCTTGCACCATTCTCGCTTAACAGGCTGGACGGCCTGTTCCACAAAGAGTGAATTTTCTCGCTTCACAGGCCCGAAAGCCTGTTCATAAAAAGCTTATTGAGAATGGTCAACATCTCAGTTTTCGGGAGTTGTAAAATAGAACCTTCGGCTCATATCCCAATTCTCAATGATTCGTAATAATGAGTCTAGGGGAAGTCCCCCGATAGTTGCCCTTCGCTAATTAGGGGTAGACTTAGGGGCGCTACCCTAAAAAATGTTTACCAATCAAATAGGATTGCTAAGGCCGTACTTGCAGCATGAATCTACTAGCAAAAATCAAAACAATAAAACTTCCTCCAGCGCTGCGATCGAGAAATTATCGCCTGTTTTTTGCAGGACAAGGCCTCTCACTGATTGGCAGTTGGATGACGCAAGTCGCTACAGTTTGGCTTGTCTACAATTTGAGCGATTCACCTTGGATGCTCGGCGTGGTAGGATTTACAAGTCAAATACCCACATTAATTTTACTGCCTTTTGCAGGAGTTTTAATCGATCGCTGGAACCGGCACCGAGTCATAATTGCCACTCAAATATTAGCAATGGTTCAATCCTTAGCGCTAGCATTTTTAGCGCTAACAGGAGTCGTTAACATTTGGCAGATCCTGGTACTGAGTTTCTTCCAAGGGGCAATTAACGCCTTTGACGCGCCGGCACGGCAAGCTTTTGTACCGGAACTTGTAGAAAAGAAAGAAGATTTAGGAAATGCGATCGCCCTCAACGCTTCCATGTTCAACGGAGCCAGATTAATCGGCCCAGCAATTGCAGGTTTGCTAATAGCTACAGTCGGGCCAAGTTATTGCTTTCTCATTGACGGACTCAGCTACATAGCTGTAATTGCAGGCTTATTAGCGATGCAAATCAAGCCCCGAAAAATTGCAGCAACTAATACCAAACCATTACAAAGATTAAAAGAAGGATTCGTTTATGCCTTCGGGTTTCCCCCGATTAGAGCAATTTTACTGCTATTAGCATTAGTAAGTTTTGCCGGGATGTCCCACACAGTATTAGTCCCAATTTTTGCCACCAAAATTCTGCAAGGCGACGCACAAACCTTGGGGTTTTTGATGGCTGCTTCGGGAGTCGGAGCATTTGCGGGGGCGATTTCTTTGATTTCGCGCAAAAGTGTAGTTGGCCTCGGCAAATGGATTGCGATTTCACCCGCAATTATGGGATTCGGGCTGATAGGTTTTGGTATGTCCCGCGTCTTATGGCTGTCATTAATCATGATGTTGTTTGTGGGGTTTGGTTTCATTTTGCAATTTGCAGGAGGAAACACATTTTTGCAAACAATTGTAGAAGACGACAAACGCGGAAGAGTGATGAGCATATACACAATGGCATTTTTTGGAGTGACACCCTTTGGTAATTTAGTTGCCGGCGGATTAGCAAATTATATCGGCGCTCCCAACACAGTCATCATAGGAGGTATAATTTGTGTTTTAGGCTCAATAGTTTTTACCAAACAGTTGCCAGCTTTAAAAAACTTCGTCCGACCACTTTATCAAAAAATGGGTTTAATCTCGCAGTAACAATGTACCGTCAAATCACAAATGCCAACCTTAAACAAGATTCCCAAAGCTAATAAGCTGATACGCAGCTAGATTGTATAATATAAATATAAGATAAGCGATAATTAGTTATAATGTATGCCAGCCAAA
>NZ_JAUBRP010000087.1:0-24890 GCF_036701935.1 Microcoleus sp. M2_D5
GTTACATCATCAAATATTTTTAACTGGTTTACACACTGCTGTTATTGTACCTCATCTTTGTGAGAAAGGCTATATATGGGGATTTACCGTTGGGTGGGGGCGGGTTTACTATATTGTCGATTATTAACAATTATTATCTGTGAAACCCGCCCCTACGATCGTTCGGCGGTTGAAACCGCAACTACACTTGCCTTGCCTCCGCGCAACGCGAGACTTTAAAGAAAAGGAGATTTAAAACCGGATGTGATGTAAAAAAAAGACGATCGCCCTGATTCATTCTTGCATTCTCAACCAGCTAAACACCTGTTCGGCGGTGATATTCAGGGGAATCATTTCTGGCACAGGAATGACATCGCTACCTTCGCAGAATTGCGGTTGTTGGTTGGGCAAAAACGCTAGAATCGATCGATCTTCTGGATCGACTAGCCACCCCAACTGACAATTATATTGCAGACAGTGAATAATTTTTTTAGTTACGCGATTTGAGCTTTGCTGTGGCGATAGAATTTCGATCGCCCAATACGGTGCAATTAGCACATCATCCAACGGTTCACCGCTCTCATCAAATTCAATTTGTTCCCACAATAGTACCGCAATATCTGGAACAATCGATCGACCGCCAAAGGTACACCGCAACTCTGGAAAAGCATAAGCTATCTTTGGAGTTTCCGTCACCTGATTAATTTCGTTGCAGGCTTTGGATTGCAATCGGCTGTGCTTTGTTTTCGGCATAGGTTTTTGGATAATCTCGCCCTCAATGTATTCGCTGGCCGGTTTGGTTTCTGGCAGTTTCAGAAATTCTTCCAGGGTGAGGCGCCCAGTTGCGATCGTCATAAATAAATTCCTCAATTCTACCTATCTTCAGTGTAATCCAAAAAACATCTATTTAGTTTGCATAAAGTTTGTGTTAGCTCGCCTAATTTTGCGGAACAATCTGCTGTTTAAACTCAAATAAATTAGGATTTTTCGGGTCATAAAAAGCCCGCAACCAATGCACGTTTGGAGAACCAAAAGTTTCAACTCTAGTAAAATTTTTCATTCTCGGTAATTGAGTCTCATCGGTAAAATAGGGTAAAGGTTTATCGATGCGAAAATAGTGAGTATCGCCGTGGACGAATACAACCTGCCCTGGGAAATTGGCTGTTTGTGTTTCCAGAGTTGCGATAAAATCGTTGTAGCCGCTTCTTCTTTTGTCCGTCGGATCGAGTTCAAATCCCGGATTTGCCTGTGCAACTAGCACAATTCCTTTGCTGTTGCTGCGTTTGGCTAAAGCAAAACATTCTTCGATCCAGGCTAAGTTAGCCCAATTGCGATCGGCATATTCTGCATCTGCTTCGGGAGTGCGGCCAAAATTGTTGTTGCTTCCCGGCATATTAATCGCCAAAAACACAACTCCATGATACATCCAGCGAACATTTTCGCGGAATTTAGCAAACTGCGGGTTTTCGCTTTGGCGGGTGAGAGTTAACGTGCGCTTTCCCAAACTTTGATTACCGTTGCTAAATATTTCCCGCAGTTTAGCGAGTCTTTCTACTGGATCGTAACTGCCGTTTTTTGAACGGTGGCAATCCGTCCATTCATTATCGCCATAGGCAAGAATAAACGGCATCTCAAAATTGTCAAATAACTGCTTGCGGCTGACAAAAGTTGCATCATCGCAGACACTAGAACCGTTTTTTATGTCGCCGTCGTGGACTACAAACGCTGCGGGCGATCGATTGATATCTGCAATCAAATTCGGAAATTGTGCTTCCTGTTCGGCACTGTAGGGCAAATCGCCAATCAAAGCAAATTCAAAAGGTTTATCTGCCCAACTTTCAGCATAGCTCAAAGTACCTAAACCGATAACCGATGCAAAAATTATAAATCCAATAATCAAATATTTTTTAAACATTCCTTCTCCAGTAGCCAGCAAACCATCGATATCCTAACAAAACTTGCGAACATCTCTGTTTTCTTCTTTTCCTCTGTGCTCTCTGTGCTCTCTGTGGTTTTAAAAAAAACCTGCCTAAATTGCGATTATTAATGATACCATAAACACGATAAATTACTATAGATAAATTATGAAATTTCCCCCGACGCTCTCGGTAATAGCTGCATTTTTAATGGCTAGCTGCAATATCCAACCCCAAAAAATCAACCAGCAAACCAACACACAGCCTACAGAAAGCCGTAGCTTGCGGGGCGGGACGCCATCGCCAATAGCAACCCCTGTTCCCGCCCAACCCAAGTCTGAGATCGAAGAAGCAAAACTAATTGCTGTCGGCGACATCATGATGCACAGTACCCAAACGCGATCGGGCTACGACGCCAAAAAGAAAACATACAATTTTGACAATTTCTTCACACCAGTTAAAAGTATCCTATCAACAGGCGATTGGGTCATCGGAAATCTCGAAACACCTTTAGCGGGGGAAGATGCGGGCGGATATACGGGATATCCCCTATTTAATGCACCGGCTCAATTAGCGGATGCTGCTAAAAAAGCCGGATTTAATATCTTGACAACCGCAAACAATCATGCTTTAGACCGTGGAGAAAAAGGAGTAATTAGGACGATCGCCAATCTGAGCGATCGCAAAATTGCTGCCATAGGAACAGCCACATCAGCCGCCGCAGCCGATCGCACTTTAATCAGCACCAAAAACAACATTTCATTAGCCAAGCTAGCCTACACCTACGGCACAAACGGCATTCCCATACCCAAAGGCAAAGATTACTTAGTTTCCCTAATAGACGAAAAAAAGATAGTCAAAGACATTGCCAAAGCCCGCAAACAAGGAGCAGATATTATCGCAATTTCCCTGCATTTTGGCGACGAATATCAGCGACAGCCAAACACCCAACAAAAACAATTAGTGGAAAACCTATTAAAAGCCGGTGCAGACATCATTCTCGGCAGCCATCCCCACGTCGTCCAACCTTACAAAATTTTTAAATTTCCCGGCAAAAATGGCAAAACCCGCAAAGCTGTAGCCATTTATTCAATGGGAAACTTCATTTCCGGTCAGAATAAAAAATATACAGACTTAGGCGTGATTTTGCAAGTAAATATTCGCAAAAAATTTCCAGAAAAAACCACAGAAATTACCGAGGTAAAAACACATCCTACTTGGGTACACCGCTATACTCAGAACAATAAAACTAACTATCGCGTTTTGCCATTAGAAACAACAGTCAGCCAGAAAAAAGATGCACTGCTAGCAACTTCACAGTATCCTGTTTTAGCAAAATATTTGCAGGATATGAACAATCATCTTAATTCTTTAAATAAACCTCAAGATAACAAGTAATCCCTCCCTCAAGCAGGGCAGGGCGGTTTCATTCTCGCGAAAATCCCGATTTTGACTCTTGTAGTGCCAAGAATGCCTACCCCTAGAGACGACTTCACAGGCGTTTGAGACATGGGGGCTGCCACTCTTTGCTGCCCCTACAAGAGAATGAAACAGCCCTGATATCTGCAGTGAAAAAAGAGAATGTATTAACCGCCCCGGACAAGGGATTGACGCCCATTTACCCAGAGGTCGAGAATAGATAGATGAATAATTTCGATGCTAACAGATTTGATATTACCCGAAATTAGGACACCGCACTGCCGTTTCCCTACAATTAAGCTGTCGCGCATTTAAATTGTATATTCGGGACGGGCTAGAAGCCCATCCCACAATAAATAGAGTGATTTTTGACACACAATTTAAATGGAGAACTTAACCGGGCAATGATTATATCCGATCGCGCGATCGCCCAGAACTCCGCAAGATTATGATGGAGTTATTTTGTATAATTCTCGCCGTGATAGCCAACTATTCCTGACGCTAAAACACGAGCGTCGAAAGTAAACTTGTCCCTCAATTTGAGTACAATTTTCCACCTTGATTCCCGGCAAGTCTAATGGATAGTCTAAATGAAAATTCATCACTCTAACTGTATTGATTGCTATATTTTACGCCCTAAACTCAGAAGAGCCTTTCCTTTTGCCTCCTGCCTCCTGCCTCCTGCCTCCTGCCTCCTGCCTCAAAACTCCAACTTCTAGCTTGGCTGTAAAAGTGAGATGCTCCCTACATACCTTCGTGCTCTGGTGCGATCGGGCGATCGACAAAATTGCTGTAGGGAAAGCGCACTACCGTTTCCTGACTGCCGTTTCCTTACGCGCAGTTTTTTTAAAGTCGCATAAATTTTCAGTAAATACCGATCTACACACTCGCCAAACCCAAAGTTAAAATATAACCAATAAAAAATAGCTCCTCCTAGCTGTTTTTTTGTCCAGCTAAATATCAGGGAGTGCATCTACGTGTCAATAAATAAAACGCTCAAAGGCAGAGCCACTACACCTGCTGCAGGTTTTACAATGATTGAGCTATTGATAATTATTTTAATCATAGGAATATTTTGTGCGATCGTCGCCCCCTCTTGGCTAATGTTTATCAACAACCACCGTTTGAAGGTATCAGTCGATCGGGCTTATTGGGCAATGGAACTTGCACGCAGCAACGCAAAACGCGACAAAATTTCATGGCAAGCCAGCTTCAAACAAGTCGGAGAAAATGTACAGGTAGCAGTCCATCCAGCCGACATTCCCCCCGGTCAAGTAGCAGCCAGTCAATGGAAAAGCCTAGAACCGCAAATTCAAATACATACAGCCATAAACGACAAAGGAGAATCGGAAACAACATTGCTCAACGTCAATGAAAACAACAAAGCCACAGGAAACAAAACAATTCGGCGAGCCATGTTCAACTTCCGAGGTTGCGCTGTTTATAACAGTACCGACGAGTGCGGCCAAACAAACCTACAAGCAAAAGGGAGAATAACACTATTCCATCCCCATTTAAAAAATAGTGAACGGTGTGTCATCATATCTACTATTTTAGGACATAAGCGCATCTCTCAAAGACAACGCACAGCTAAAGACAAAAGATATTGTTACTAACAGGGCGATGAATTATTTTGGGGGGTAGGGAAACGGCATTACCGCGTCGTCAATAGCCTTGTTGTCGATGCTTATCTTCGATGTCAATTCTTGACGCAATATCTCCGATCTAACTCACGCCCAGAGCACCATTCTCGGTTAACAGGCTTTTGGGCCTGTTCCGCAAAGAGTTAATTTTCTCGCTTCACAGGCCGAAAAGCCTGTTCATAAAAGGCTTATTGAGAATGGTGCAACATCTCAGATACAGCCTATTCCAGGTTCATGAAGTACACACAATCTTGTAGTAAGGATCGCGAATTAAATAACTTACAATTTTAATTGTTATTGTGGGATGGGCGTCGGGCCCGTCATGAGTGGACGGGCTATAAGAGCCCATCCCACTTTCAAGAGTGGAAGTTATTTAATTTTCATTCCTAAGTAAGGTGCGGATACACCCGTCAATCTGCAAGTTCTATTTAAAAGGTCGCAGATCCGCACCCTACATATTAAAATCACACAACATAAATATAGCGGCTACTGTACTTCATCAACCACCGAATATGCCGTATAATCAACTACTTCTTACTCGGCGCAATTTTCTCAATAGAAATCAGCGCCTCCATCACCGACTCCACAATCGGCGCCGCCACCGTACCCCCCGAAGAACCCTCCTTGGGCTCATCAATCACCGCCAAAACCACATACCGAGGAGCCTCCACAGGCATGATCCCCACAAAGCTAGTAATAATCGCCTTGTCAGAATAACCCCCACCAGCATTAGCTTTTTGAGCCGTGCCCGTTTTTCCAGCAATCCGATACCCAGGAATTTGTGCAGCTTTCCCCGTACCACCATCAACCACAGTTTCCATCATTTCTAACACCTGCTTAGTAGTTTCCGGCGAAAAAACCTGCTTCGGAACCGGCCTCGGAAGCTTCCAATAAGCTTCACCTTCCCTATCAAAAAGTCCCCGCACAACGTGAGGAGTCACCAACTTGCCACCATTAGCCAAAGCGCCGTTAAGCTGCACCAACTGCATCGGAGTAATCGAAAAACCTTGACCAAAAGCAGTAGTAGCAACTTCCACAGGAGAATTAATAAATTGCTCTCGATTTTTAAGCTGGCTGCTTACTTCAAAAGGCAAATCAGTTCCCGCCGTTTGTCCGAGTCCGAGTTTTTCTAAAGCTTGATAGTAAAGAGAAGGTTTCATGGTTCTCATCATGTGCACCATCCCCACATTGCTAGAATGTTTCAAAATCTCAGTAACAGTCGAAGGGCCACGCGCTCCTGCTCTTTGGTAATCGGAATTTTGGATAGTCCAGGGATTCATGTAAATCCGACCTTCATCGTTAAACACAGTATTAGGTTTCACCGCACCCGCTTCCAGAGCGATCGCCACATTAATCGCTTTAAAAGTCGAACCAGGCTCATAAACATCAGTTACAGCCCAATTTTTATAGCGCGACAAATCGAAATTAAAATATTGATTCGGGTCATAAGAAGGTTCCGCCACAACTGACAGCAATTCCCCGTTACTGGCATCCATCACAATCACCGTACCCCGCTTCGCATCGTGTTCCTTCATTTTTTCCTTGAGGGCAATTCGGGCAGCCCGCTGCAAGCGACTGTCGATCGTCAATTGCAATTTCAAGTCATCAAGCTGCACAAATCCCGCCGTCAGCCGATCGGGAACCCAATTGCCATTGCTCGACCTGCTAAACTGAATCGACGGCATCGATCGTTCCAACAAATTCTGCTGGCTGTATTCCACCCCGGCTTGTCCCTTCCGTTCCCCATCCACATAACCGAGGATATCCGCCGCCAACTCCTGCTGCGGGTAAAAACGCTGCTGCTGTCGCAGCAACTCCAAGCCATCCACCAGACTCTCTTTAATTTGCATCCCAGCGACGCGATCGGCAACCTCTTGAGGCAGAGAGTCCGCAATGGTGATACCGCTTTCACCAAGATTAAACCTGCGTATCAGTTCAGTTTCCGACGTAGTGCCCGGAGTCAGTTCGATCGCCAGCATCGGAGCCAATTTAGCCGCAATTTCCGCCTTCGAGTGATTAAACAACTTCGGGTGAGCGTAGAGCGTGTATACCTGTCTGTCGATCGCCAAAACATTTCCCGCGCGGTCAATTATCGGGCGTCTCGGTACAAACGGCTTCGTTTTGAGAGTTTGCTGCTGAAGAGCCTGTTTGCGTAGCGCCGGAGCTCGCGTCACCTGCAAATAAAACAAATTCACAGCCAGCCCCAGCCCCCCCAGCATCAACACCGCCCACACCGCCCACAAACGGAACTTGCTGCGCTTTAAACGCTCCACCGGTCGCCCCCAAGATGCAGCAGCCTGTTGTGGCGATCGGGCGAAACTTCCCGAATATCTAGGTTTGGCTGGTTTTTCCCACCCAGTGCTATCGCCCGACTGTTTTGGGCGTTTAAAATTCGGCGATCTGTAGCGGTCAAAACGGGGATCGTAGCTCATGGCATTAAAAATTCAATAGCAAGTTAGAGCGTTTTAGAATTTAGAATTTATAACTTAAATCTTAAAATATAGAATTCACGACTTGGGAATGAGCAGTCCCTATCAGGGTTTGGATCGCACCTACAGTTGCACTCTGTTTTTTGAAGCGGTCTTAATTATTTTTAATCTTTGACACTCCCTGGCCTGAAGGCGCAGGGATTCTTGGATCATCCAGTCGATTTGCTTGTTGATGTCGCCACCAGCGAGTAGAGATCGTTCTGTCCCCAAGCGTTAATTTCGGTGTGCCCCACCGTATTTAAATTGATTCCTGTCTGCTTCAACCCTTTTGCCAGAATGTTTTTCGCGGCGTTGTGGTCGCGATCTAGTATCGTTCCGCAACTACAAATATGGGTTCGAGTTGACCGGCTTTTTTTAACTAAATTGCCACAATTTGAACAATTTTGAGATGTGTATTGTGGCGGAACAGCAATGACTGTTTTGCCGTACACTTTTCCGAAATATTCCAACCATTGAGCAAAAAGTGACCACGCTGCATCGCTGATTGATTTAGCGAGCTTGTGGTTTTTGACCATGTTCCGCACCTGAAGTTCTTCGTAGGCTACGAAATCGTTAGATTTCACCGCACACAACGCCGTCTTTATGGCGAAGTCTTTACGCTGCCTACTGACTTTCATGTGTTTTCTTCCTAACTTATTGATTGCTTTTTTTCGATTGCCAGAACCTTTCTTTTTTCGAGAGACTCGTTTCTGCAATCTTTTCAAAGCTTTTTCACTTTTGCGGAGATACCGAGGATTTGCAACTGTTTCACCGTCGCTATCGGTATAGAAGTTGTTTAATCCGACATCTATTCCAATAGCCTTGCCAGTGGGAATAAGCTCTTCTTTTCTTTCAACGTTTATACAGAATTGGGCATAGTATCCGTCGGCACGACGAACAACCCTGATCCGCTTAATCTCATCGGGTGCGTAGAAATGCAAATCCCGACTACCGATTAACTTGAACTTTCCAGCAGCAAAACCGTCCTTAAGCGTCAAGCATCTTTTGTCACTAGAAAGCGCCCAGCCGGATTGCTTGTACTCAACGGAGCGAGTATGTTTCTTGAACTGCGGGTATCCTTTTTTCCCTGGTTTCTTGGATTTGCAATTGGCAAAGAAACGCCCTATAGCAAAAATCGCACGTTGGGCCATCGCCTGACGTGCCGTCGAATTAAGTTTGCCTGCCCATTCAAACTCTTTCGCCATAACGGCGCATTGTTTGTACAGGTCTACTAGCTTAATTCCTTGATTGTCTACCCAATATCTAAGAGTTTTGTTTCGGACAAATTCAGCCGTCCGAATCATGTCGTCGATGATTCGATATTGCTCCGCTTTGCCTTTTAACTTAAACTCTAAAACTATCATTGCAATAGTTTATCACTTTTGCGAAAAGTTTTACTTTCAAGTCTATATATTTAACAAGACTTCATATTCCTTGTAATTAAAGCCGTCCTATAAGGACGGGGCTTTAGACCCAGTTTCTTGGTAACTTTCGGTGGGAAGCAGAAAACCGATCGCGACTTGCATTCAAAGTCAAAAAGGAAATTAGAGTCTCGAATTTTCAGGCCCTCGGACACTTATGCCCTCGGGCGCTCTTCGCTTTGACACAGGTTTAATAGCCCAGCGGTGTTTCCACACCGGCTCGATTGTTGAGAGCGGGCTCAGAATTTGGTGCTGCAAGGGGCGATCGGGTTTCAGGAGCCGGCTGCAAGAAAATCGCGTCCCCAGGATTCTGCGGAGCCAAACCGGTGTCTGGATTTTGGGCTTCCTTAGCAAGTTGGTGTTTCAAAACTTCGCTAGCAGCACTCAACTGCTGTTCTTGGAGCCGCAGAGTTTCCAGTTTTTGATAATCCTGACTCCAGCGCTGCTCGCCGTAAACTGTCAAGCCGTAGAGACTCAGAGCGCCGCCCAAAAGCATAACTGCTACCGCTGAGGAAGCGCGCTGTGCTTGCAGGAGCGATCGCAACCACACTGGCTGCTGCTGGCGATCTGGCAAGACTTTCAGCACCGATGCGGACGATGATCGAGCAATCGCCTGTTCGTCTGCAGGCGAGTAGTTGGGCAATACCGGCCCTGTCTTCGCCCGCCTAGCTTTGGCAATAGAAGTAACTTTGCTTTTGGCTGCGCCAGCAGCGGGCTTGCGGGTCGATCGGGAGCGGGGAGAATCCGGGGATCTGATAGCAGCGGTCATAGAGTTCACCAATAAGTAAAGTGGGGTAGCTTCAGCTTGATTGAGGTTAAGAGTTTTTTGTCTCCCAGATCGCCAGTGGTGGCTATCTGCGTTCGATCTGTTATCCCTACCAAGGATACCTCACAAGCCAACCAACCCATCCTACCACTGGTCTCTTTGACTTCAGGATTTGCCAAAAAAAAGAAATCTTTGCTGGTTAGCGATAATCTATGTGAAATTTATTAATAAATGCAGTATTGTAATCAACGAGCGAATCGTTGAGCTATTCGTGCCAGCATTGTTTCTCAAGTACACTATTCCCTTCCTTGCGATGGGTTTTCAATGTTAAGGAGTTTTTATGAACAAGGGATTAATTCGTTTGACTTTGGTAGTGGGCTTGGCAGCCGCCCTCGGCGCCTGCGGAGGTGATACCACCACCCCCAGCTCTAGCCCCTCTCCGGGCGGCCCTGGCACTACTACTACTCCTCCTGCTGCTTCTTCTCCATCTCCAAAGGCTACTCCAACTACTAGCCCTGCCCCCACTCCTAAAAAGCCCTAACAAGGGCTCTGCTGGAGTCGGTGCCCAACGAGCCTAGCCTCGGGGTGAAAAATGGTTCGCTCCTCGCATTTTTTCATCTCATCGGTCTAGGTCTCAAGTTGGGTGGTAGTGATTCTCGGCTGCTTTTACTACTAAACTAAAGTTCAGTATCTCCCCTTACCGCAGCAAAGTCCGCTGATTCGCTGCGTTACAGGAGCATTCCCTTTCAAGTAGAAAATTTGACCAATAATTTCTTGATGGTACCCGCCACGCGATCGATCCGTGGAATCAATCCAAAATCCTTGCAGCCTCAAGCCCCCGGATTTATCCGTGGTGTCAATCTAAAATCTAAAATCTAAAATCTAAAATCGAATGACTCCCGGCCTGCAGGTCTTGAAACTCAAACCTGTGACAGGATGTTTGAGGACATTGCCAGTGCTGCAGCTTCAACTGAATATCAACCAGAGGCAAGCGAGACTCGACGCAAATTTTGCACTCTATCGAGTCTCGCTTGCCTTCCCCGCCGCAGTTGCCTGCAGAGGAGAGGAAAGCAAGCAGAGACTTGGATGCTCGTCGAAAACTGGCGGGATGAAAGCATCGGCATTGCTACTCGATTTGTTGACGACGAGTTTCGCGCCGGCGCCGACAAGCACATCGACCCGTCTGTTTTGAGCCAGTAGACCTCTTGCAAAAGTCCTTTTCATAAATTTATTGGACGGGATCTGGGGCCCGTCCCACCCGAAAAAATAACTTTTGTGGGATGGGCCCCAGATCCCGTCCTAGTTATTTTTGCAAGAGGTCTATTTTAGTGATTCAATTGGCGCCGCGCCAGTTCGGTATTAACCCTGCCTCGGCAAAACTCGCTCCAGTTGCGCGTGAGTGCTGCTTTAAACCTATTGCACCGTCGTTGGTAGGATGGTGCTAGTTTGGTAGGCGATGCCTTGAGCATGGCAGATATTGCTTGCTGCTGTCGCCACGCTGAGTCCTTTAGCTTTGATTCCTCAATACCGAGTTGAGCATCCTTCGCTGTTTGAGCGTATTGCCCAAATTCACGGGCTTTGTGGGTCAACCCAGCCTCCGAGATGTGAAAGTCTATCGATCGGGCGATGCTCCCTGCTGGAAAATTCCAAATAAACTATTAACTGCTCCCCAACACTTACATGGTTGACCCTCCAGCAGCGACAAATCGACAAGAGTTTGAAAATTTCAATTATCACATATTAAATAATAAGTCAAGGGTATCTGGGAAAAAATATAAATTTTTCAATTTGTTTTAATATTTCTATACTTAGATGTTAGCAGTAAAACCCCAGCTCGGCCGCCGGCAAGGCAACAGCCTGCTGTGTGTGCCAGGGCGCGCGCTGGAGCAGCAGCAGGCAAGATCGTGCTAATCAGTGGTAGGATCGGCGTTCAAAAATGTATCGAAATGTAAAGTGCAGCGCCGCCAACGGTTTTGAAAGCCATTTAGTTAAAAGATTGAGGTAAGTAGTTTTATGCCCGCGACCGTCCCCTTTGAACAGATTGACCGCATTGTTTGGAATCAGCACCACGATCCATTTGAAGTGCTAGGCCCTCACGCTACGCAAGAAAATGGCAAAAAAGTCTGGGTCGTCCGAGCTTATCTGCCGAATGCGGATGCGGTATCCGTAGTTTTGCCGGAGGCCAGGGCCCAATACCCGATGAAATCAGAGCATCACCCTCACTTTTTTGAATGTACGATCGACACCCCAGAACTAGCAAACTATCAATTGCGGGTGAAAGAAGGGGAACACGAGCGCTTCATCTACGATCCCTACGCCTTTCGATCGCCCAAACTCACAGAATTTGACATTCACCTATTCTCAGAAGGCAATCACCACCGGATTTATGAAAAATTGGGGGCGCACCTCACCGAAGTAGACGGCATCACAGGAGTATATTTTGCCGTTTGGGCTCCGAATGCTCGCAATGTGTCTGTTTTAGGAGATTTCAACTATTGGGACGGCCGCAAACATCAAATGCGGAAATCGCAAAACGGCATCTGGGAATTATTTATTCCGGGACTATCCGTGGGAACTTCCTACAAATACGAAGTGAAAAACCAAGACGGACATCCCTACGAAAAGTCCGATCCTTACGGTTTCCAGCAAGAAGTGCGGCCGAAAACAGCATCAATTGTCACCGACTTAGACACCTACACTTGGCACGACAGCGCTTGGATCGAAAAGCGGCGGCACACGGACCCACTGACGCAGCCGGTTTCGGTTTACGAATGCCACCTCGGTTCTTGGCTGCACGCCGCTACTGACGAACCCGCCGTGCTACCAAATGGGGAAGTAGAACCCCCCGTGCAGGTTTCGGAACTCAATCCCGGGGCGCGCTTTCTGACTTACCGGGAATTAGCCGATCGGCTGATACCCTACGTCAAAGATTTGGGATTCACCCACATCGAAATGCTGCCCATAGCCGAACATCCTTTTGACGGTTCTTGGGGCTATCAAGTAACTGGCTATTTCGCCCCAACTTCGCGCTACGGCAAACCTGAAGATTTTATGTATTTTGTCGATCAGTGCCACGCCAACGGCATTGGCGTACTGGTGGACTGGGTACCGGGACATTTCCCCAAAGACGGCCACGGCTTGGCTTTCTTTGACGGAACTCACTTGTACGAACACGCCGACCCCCGCAAGGGCGAACACAAAGAGTGGGGAACCCTAGTATTTAACTACGGCCGCAACGAAGTGCGGAATTTTCTAGTCTCAAACGCTCTTTTCTGGTTTGACAAGTACCACATCGACGGGGTTCGCGTAGATGCCGTAGCCTCGATGCTTTATTTGGATTACTGTCGCGAACCGGGAGAATGGCTGACCAACCAGTACGGGGGCCGAGAAAATATCGAGGCGGCAGATTTTCTGCGTCAGGCGAATCACGTCATTTTTAGCTATTTCCCCGGTGCGCTGTCGATCGCCGAAGAATCTACCTCTTGGCCGATGGTATCTTGGCCGACCTATGTAGGCGGTTTGGGTTTTAACCTGAAGTGGAACATGGGTTGGATGCACGATATGCTCGACTATTACCACATGGACCCGTGGTTCCGCCAGTTCCACCAGAACAACATAACTTTCAGTATGTGGTACAACCACAGCGAGAATTTCATGCTGGCTTTGTCCCACGATGAGGTAGTGCACGGCAAAGCCCACATCATCGGGAAAATGCCAGGAGACGAATGGCAAAAGTTTGCAAACGTGCGGTGTTTGTTTACTTTTATGTTTGCTCATCCCGGAAAGAAAACGATTTTTATGGGGATGGAGTTCGGCCAGTGGCACGAGTGGAACGTTTGGGGGGATTTGCAGTGGCAGTTGCTGCAATTTGAGCCGCATCAAAAGTTGAAGCTGTTTTTTAAAGATTTGAACAATTTGTACCGCAGCGAAACTGCACTTTACAGTCAAGATTTTGCTGAGGATGGGTTTGAGTGGATTGATTGCAGCGACAATCGACACAGTGTCGTGGCATTTGTGCGCCGAGAGAAGGATGGCGACGAGTTTGTGGTGACGGTGTGCAATTTTACGCCCCAACCGCACTCTCACTATCGGGTAGGAGTGCCGGAACCTGGTTTCTATACGGAGTTGTTTAACAGCGACGCGCGGGAATACGGCGGTAGCAATATGGGGAATTTGGGGGGCAAGTGGACTGAGGAGTGGTGGTTCCACAACAGTGCTTATTCGATCGACTTGTGTTTGCCACCTTTGGGGGTGTTGATCTTAAAGCTCGATCGGGCAAAAACAACAGCAAAATCTCAAGAGTTTTAAGTTGTGAGTCGTGAAAGTTTTGAGTTAAGAATCAAAGCTTTATTAAACCTAAAACTTTGAGGGTATTTAGAAACCCGGTTTATTGGAAAAACCGGGTTTTTTCTGTTTTGTTATTGTGGCGAAAGAAGGAAGTTATGCAACGGATTCGCTTTCTTCGGATTGAAGGAGTTTAATATTAATTCCGGTTGCATCGGAATGATTTAACCGCAGAGGGCGCTCCAGATCGCAGAGTTCGAGAAGAGAGAGATGAATAATTTCGATGCACACGGAAAGGATGTAATAACTCTTCTAAATACTTAGGCTACCCCTCGAGTCCGATCGGCGGGGGAACCGCGAGGGTATAAGTTCCAAATACTACCGCTAGGCGAACGTACCTCTTACCAATTTTTAATTGCGAGTATCGGAAGCGCCAAGATTATAAGAAACTTTTGACGGCTCAACTGTTACTACTTCGGAAATAGATTGTTCTGCCGCTACCTCTAAAGTTGGCAGTGGTAGATGCTTCATTTCCCAAACTTTCAGCAAAATTAGATATTCATAAAAAGCTTGCAGCGTGCACCAAGCCAATCCCGCTTGGCCGTCAAGAAATCCGCCGAGTAAAATATACATATAGAAAAAGCGCACCACAGGCCGCAAAGGCAAGCGCAAAGAAAAATCTTTCAAAGCGCGGCGCCTTTCCACCTCCGACGCGCCAAACAATAAACCCCACCAATTTACTTGACCCGCTTCTAATTGGCGGAGAGTTTCAGCAGCCTCGTCAGTCGAGTAGCGGTTGTGCTTTTCAATCCAGCGGGAAAGACCTTTGCTGCAAGTATAGTGGGGGTAAGTTTCCTTCAAAAAGTGAGTAGGGCCGTTGCAGACTTCCCGTTCAGTGTGACCGTAGTCAGTAAACCACACTCGGTCTTTGCGAAAAAGACGCATTTGATAGCGGGGATATTGAGTGCTGCGGCGAATCCAGCGCTCCATAAATATTACTTTTTCCGCTACGTAATAGCCGATATATTCTTGACTTTCGATCGCCTTTAAGCATTCAGCAAACAGTGCAGGCGTCATCCGCTCGTCAGCTTCGAGGATGTAAACCCATTCGTACTTGCACGGGACTTCTTGGAGCATCCAAGTCCGCTGGCGTCCGTGAGTTTCAAAGCGGTGCTGCACTGTTTGCACGGCATAGTTCTGAACAATCTCAAGGGTGCGATCGGTGCTGAAAGAATCAACTACAATGATATCGTCACAAAGCAGTGCCGATTCAATGCAAGCGGCGATATCAATCTCTTCGTTGTAAGTCAGAATATAAATTGAGAACATTCCCAGCTTTGAGTAAGGGCAAACTATTGGGTAAACAAACTATTTCTCAGGGATGTCTCGACCAGCGCACTCCCTGCCAGCGCCGGTCAATTTTTGCGGCGGCCGAACCGCAGAATTCCCATACTTCTCAATCCCGTCCAACCAACAGTAATGTAGCCGATCGCTAACAGCAAACTGGTGATTCCCGTCTGCAAACTCGAATTTCTCGATCGAGTTCTTAACTCTTTCTCTTTTTGTTGCTTGCGGGTGCGAATCTCGTTGCGAGCTTGAGTGGGAAGTGATTGAGCTTGCTGTTCCAAGAACTTGTCGAGGGCTTTCGGGTCATTTTTCGACTCCTCCAGCACAGCTTTCAATTCCTTGGGAACCTCTGGACTCTTGAGTGCTTCTTGCAGCTTCGCGTTGTCTTCCAGCAGCGCCCCTATCTGGCTGCGACGCTGGCTTTTGAGCTGTTCTACCTGAGCTTTAAATTCAGGGCTTTTAAGTTGTGCCTCTAGTTGACCTTCCGCTTGTCCCGCTTCTGTCTCGACTTGAGCCAGAGCATCCTTGAGTTCCAAACGAGTATTGTTGAGGTGAACGGGAACCAGAGATAGGTAAACTAGACCGAACAAGCTGGAAATCAACAGCGCCCAGAATCGCAAGTCCAGCCAAACGTTGCGTCGCTCAATAGAGACTCCACTGCTGGTGTCCACCCAAAAGCCAGTCATCAGGAGGGCGATACCGATCAAAGGAATAATGCCCTTGTCAACTATCTGAGTTGCAGCAGTCAACTGCCAGCCTCGATTGAGAAGGTCTGAAGTTTCTCCCGGCAGCGACAGAACAATGCAGTCAAGCAAAGCAGACAGAATTAAGATTATCCCGACTACTTTGAGAGTTCGAGCAGCTACTGAAGAAAATTGACGGCTATTACTTGCTTTCATAATTCGTGTTAGATAATTCTACACCGTTAGATTCAAGGGGGTAGTTGAGTGGATTTTGTTGAACGAGTTTAGCTATTTTCCACCAAAATAGCTGCTTCGGATACCGAACTCGACTTTCCTCTGGGTTTTCACAGGCTGCGGTTGCGACCCAAAAGGTCGAGTTTCTGCACAGCTATATACAGTTGGACACAGGAGGCTGTGCGCTTCTGGGTTGGCTGTAAAGCTTGGTCAAGATTGCGCCCAGAAACGGCAGCAAGCAACTGCTGGCTTCTTCTATAGTCTGACGAATCCAGCGTAAAGATGAACTCTGCACGCTTGGGTTCGGTGCTTTTAACTAGCTTTCGCTCGCGCGGCGGTGTCAGAAATAATAGACACAGGAGGAGCGGGTTTCGTTGGGTCTCACCCCCTAGGGCTCTCACTCCCCGATCGTCTGCCGGAGGCGGTGGAACTCTCATCCCTTGTCTTATAGTAATTGATATAAGAGAGGGCGGGAATAAATAATTGTTTACCAACCTTTTTGACCTCCAATTACCAACAGCAGGCTATGGCAGTTACCGATAGACGCTAGCTATTTTTTTTCAGGGTATTATGTTTTTAAATTTGCTTTATTATTGTTAACTTTTACTGATAATTTTGAATTAAAAATTACACTATTGCACTCTTGTTTTATTGTTTAAATATTAATTATTTATAAATTGAGTGATGAATATTTTAATAAGGAAACTGCAAGCAATGACATTTTTTGGTAGGATAATTTTGAGCGCTGTGCAAATTGGGTGGTAATGGCTGCAATGATTTCTGATATTTATATGTTGAGAGAACTTGAAAGATCGATCGCGTCCGATCCGGACAAGTGGCGTCCGATCGTGTTTACTAACGGGTGCTTCGATATCCTGCACTGCGGTCACGTCCGCTATTTGCAGGCGGCAAAAAATTTGGGGCGATCGCTGGTGGTGGGCTTGAATAGCGACGCCAGCGTGCAAGCTATCAAACCGCAGCAGCCGGGATTGCCACCCCGCCCGATCGTACCGGAAAATCAGCGAGCCGAAGTGTTAGCAGCCCTTAAACCAGTAGACGCCGTAGTAATTTTTTCCGAGATTACAGCAACTAAACTGATAAATATCCTGAAGCCTGATATATACGTTAAAGGAGGCGACTATCAAGTCGAAACTCTGCCGGAAGCACCGGCGGTTATCGCCGGAGGTGGCAAGATTTGCTTGATCGAAATAGAAGTTCCGAGTTCTACCAGTGCGATCGTCAAACGCATTTTACAATTAGGTACTTAACCCTCGATCGCAAACAGCAAACAGTGAGCTAAACTCAGAAGTTGCCCCATCAAAAAATGCTAAAGTACGCGCGTGCGAAGCTATCCCGTAGGGAATCGCTCGTACAATTTCATTCCAATTGCTAAGCAGGAGATAATTTTAATGGAACTCACAAGCAATAACACGATCGCGGAAATCCTACAAAGACACAAAGCAGAGTTACTAGCAGATTGGCTCAAAGAACTGCAAAATACCGGGCTGCGGCGGGACGACTTGATGAGAGCCAAAGAATTGCGCTCGGAGTGTCAAGAGTTCCTGCAATTGCTCCACATTGCAGTCGGGCACGGTAATTTTAGCGACATCCAGACACCCGAATGGGAAAATATGCGGGTGTTGCTAGCAGAAGTTTCGCGATCTCGCGTTCAGAGAGGCTTTACTCCCTCAGAGATAGCGAGTTTCATTTTATGCTTCAAAAAGCCATTGTTCGATCGGCTTTGTCACGAACTCACACAAAACCGCGACGCACTTGTCGAACAACTTTGGCTTTCCACCAATTTATTAGATCAGCTCGGCCTGTGGGTGACAGAAATTTTTCTCAAAGCTCGCGAAGAAGTCATCGAACGCCAGCAGCAAGAAATGCTCGAATTGTCAACACCCGTAGTCAAACTTTGGCAAGGCATTCTCGCTTTACCAATGATCGGGACTCTCGACAGTGCCCGCACTCAAATAGTCATGGAAACTCTGTTGCAGGAAATCATGGAAACCGGCTCAGAATTTGCGATTTTAGACATTACAGGCGTGCCGACTGTTGACACTTTAGTTGCTCAACATTTATTAAAAACTGTAGCCGCTGCCCGTTTAATGGGTACTGAGTGCATCATCAGCGGCATTCGCCCGCAAATAGCTCAAACCATAGTTCACTTGGGAGTTGACTTGCAGGATATTCTCACAAAAGCTACTTTAGCAGATGCTTTTAAAGTTGCACTGCAGCGCCAAGGTTTAACTATAAAAAATCTTAACGAGGACAGATAAACATATTGCATTCTGACATAAAAAATCCAGTACAACTTAACAAATAGGTGAATTTGTGGAACGAATACCGATTCTTCAAATGGGAGAATTTTTGCTAGTAACAATTCAAGTAGATATGCACGATCGCTTGGCAATGACGCTGCAAGATGACCTGACGAACCGCATCGTCAAAACAGGAGTAAAAGGTGTGTTAATAGAAATTTCTTCCCTCGAAATTGTGGATTCTTTTATCGGTCGCATTATCAACAATATCGCTAGTATGTCGCGAATTTTAGATGCGGAGACGGTTGTGGTCGGGATGCAGCCAGCGGTTGCGATCACGCTCGTTGAGTTGGGGCTTTCCCTGACAGGAGTTCGCACAGCTTTAAGCGTTGAAAAGGGCATGATTTTGTTGCGAAAATCCTTGGGTTTTTCTCCTAACGAGAATGCGCGATCAGTTGATAAATTGTCCCATAACTGAGGCACAGGCAGTTAAGAAACCTAGTTTGTTTGTAGATACCTTGTTGACCAACTGAAGATTTCTTAGGAAAGGGCTTACGCACTCAAGGGGGTTAAATCAAGGGTTTGAGATTCCTGCACTATGTTCTGTTTTGAGAGAAAATCGTAGTAAGTGCGTCCAGGACTATTAGGAGAAACTAAGTTGACGATCGTAAGTCCTATATTTTGGGGAGAAGTTCTATCTTGGTACAGTAGCCGCCATGTCAAAACGTGAGACACTAGAAATCCGATCGTCATCCGATATAGTCCACGTCCGACAGCAAGTGCGAACTTGGGCTGTAGCAATGGGATTTGGTTTAGTAGACCAAACGAAAATCGTTACCGCAGCCAGCGAACTGGCCCGCAATACTGTAGACTACGGCAAAGGGGGCACTGTAACTCTCGAAACGCTCCAATTAGGCACCCGCAAAGGGCTGAGGCTGATATTTGAAGACAAGGGCCCGGGAATTCCAGACATCGAATTGGCAATGACTGACGGTTATACTTCCGATCGCGGTTTGGGTTTGGGGCTCAGTGGTTCCAAGCGGTTGATGCACGAATTTGAGATTGTTTCCAAAGTGGGTAAGGGGACTAAAATTGCGATCGTCCGCTGGCGGTGAGGAAGATTGGGGGAGATTGGGGGAGATTGGGGGAGAAACCGGGTTTCTACGAGTTTTGGGTTTGGTTGCGATAAATCTAGGAAGAAACCCGGTTTCTGAAACCGCTAATGACTGATGAGGGGCGAGAAACCGGGTTTCTACGAGTTTGGGGTTTGGTTACGATAAATCTAGGAAGAAACCCGGTTTCTGAAACCGCTAATGACTGATGACTGTTTAAATGCGCGCCAGCTTAAGATGAGAACTACAAAATAATGATAGATGCCGTAGCCCTGCCCGTAACAGAAGAAAGTCAAGTGGGAGAAGCGCGCCGAATCGCAGTCGCCCTCGCGACGGAAGTTGGATTTGACGAGACCGATCGCGGTAAAGTGGCAATTGTTACCACCGAAGCCGCAAAAAACCTGGTCAAGCACGCCCGCGAAGGAGAACTTTTGCTGCGAACATTCAAAACAGCGGCAGGATATAGCATTGAAATAGTAGCGCTCGATCGGGGCCAGGGCATGGCAAATGTCGCGCTGTGTCTGCGGGACGGTTTTTCTACAGCGGGAAGCCCTGGAACTGGACTGGGGGCAATTCAACGCCTCTCTACTTTTTTTGATATTCATTCTGTACCAAAAGTTGGGACAGCCTTATTAGCGCGGCTGGAACCGACCCAAAATAGCAGGGAAGCATCCCAAAACAGCAATTACTTGGAATTTGGGGTAATCCACTTACCGAAAGCAGGAGAGCAAATTTGCGGCGATTCGTGGGCTGCAGAAAATCACTGTGAGAAAAACCTGATTTTAGTTGCAGACGGGCTCGGCTACGGGGATTTGGCTGAGGAAGCGTCGCGGGAAGCAGTGCGCGTATTTCAGGAAAACGCTAAACTCGGGCCGAAAGCAATTTTAGAGAAGGCGCACGCTGCTTTAAAAAATACCAGAGGAGCGGCTGCGGCGATCGCCCAAATCGATCGTACCCAACAAACAGTTTGTTTTGCCGGAATTGGCAACATCAGCGGTGTAGTTGTCACAGATAACCAAACCCGAAGCATGGTTTCCTACAACGGCACAGTTGGACATATGATGCGAAAAGTAGCAGAATTTGTTTATCCTTGGTCGCAGCAGTCCCTACTCATCATGCACTCCGACGGTTTGGCGGCGCAGTGGAATTTAAACCGCTATCCGGGTTTAGCCTCCAGACATCCTGCTTTAATCGCAGCCGTGCTCTACCGGGACTTCAAACGCACTCGCGATGACATGACAGTTATAGTAGCCAAGGTAAGAGAACCAGCGTGAGTTACCCAATCCTGACGACGGAAGTCCGTTTTGAACAAGACATCGTACAAGTACGCCAAAGAGCTCGCCAAATTGCTAGAGGGCTGGGATTCGATTCCCAAGTACAAACCCGCATCGCCACAGCAGTTTCCGAAATTGCCCGAAATGCTTTCAAATATGCAGGCGGCGGCAAAGTAGAATTCATTGTGGAAGGGGAATCGCCCCAAATTTTTCGGACTCGGATTTCCGACACCGGGCCGGGAATTGCTGATTTACCGGCTGTGTTGGGCCCCAATTTTCGATCGCAAACTGGCGCGGGACTCGGTTTAGCAGCAGCGAAACGGTTGATGGACGAAGTGCAAATCGACTCTGGGCCCGATCGCGGAACTGCCGTACAATTAATTAAGCAGTTTTCCAAACAGATGCCGGCGCTGAGTGCGATCGAACTAAATCAATTAGTTGACAAACTAGCCCGCCAAATTCCCGAAGATCCCTATGCCGAAATTCAGCAGCAAAATCAAGAATTACTGCGTACTTTAGACGAACTCCGCCAGCGTCAAGAAGAACTCGTACAATTAAATCAACAACTAGAAGATACCAATCGCGGAGTCCTGGCACTTTACGCCGAATTGAACGACAAAGCCGAATCTCTCCGGCGAGAGGGCGAACTCAAAACCAGCTTTCTTTCCAATATGAGCCACGAGTTTCGCACTCCGCTAACGGCAATTATGAGCCTTTCCGAAATATTGTTAAATCGTCTCGACGGAGAACTTTCAGCAGAACAGGACAAGCAAGTAAATTACATTTACAAAGCCGCTGAGTCTCTCGCAGAACTTGTTAACGACTCGTTAGATTTAGCCAAAGTGGAAGCCGGAAAACTAACTGTTCGTTTGGCTGATTTTGAAGTCGAAGATTTGTTCAGCGCCCTGCGAGGAATGATGCGCCCCCTGCTTCCCCCAAACTCTGCCGTTTCTATAATTTTTGAAGATCCTCTCGAACTTCCAATCCTCACCACCGACGAGGGAAAAGTTGCTCAGATTTTGCGAAATCTGATTTCTAATGCCCTCAAATTTACCGAAGCAGGCGAAGTTCGAGTCGCTGCGGAAATAGGAGAGGAGGGAACAGTTACTTTTTCAGTAGCAGATACGGGCATTGGCATTTCCCCAGCCGACCAAAGGCGGATTTTTGAAGAATTTGTCCAAATCGAAAATCCCTTGCAGAAGCGCGTCAAAGGCACGGGATTGGGATTGTCTCTGTGCAAAAAACTGGCGGAATTTCTAGGGGGAAGTATTGAAATCACAAGTTCGCCCGGAGTGGGTTCGACTTTTTTTGTCACACTGCCAATTCTGTATCCTGGAGAGGAAGAAAATCCTTTGGAAATGTCCGCTGCTAAGGGAGATGAAATACCACTGGCAAGCGCAAATTATCGTAGCACGGGCGAGGGTTCCGGGCGATCGCCAGCGGCGGATTCAGCAGCCAAAGTTTTGATTGAGGAGGATGAAGATAGTTTTTCGGTATTTGCTGAAAAACTTGCTGGCAGAAATTTATTGTACTGCGATATAAACACCCACCGTGCTGCAAATTTGCGATCGGTGGCTCTTTGAGCAACCGCCAGCAATTCTTATCGACATGATGATACCGTATCTGACCTAATTTGAGGTTTTGAAAGGGTTGAAATGCGATCGGACTACTTGTCAAATACCTGCTATCGTGATGAATTCAAAACATTTTGGGTTACATCACTTTTTTTCTGTGCGGGATGCTAAGGCTGCACGATGAAAAATATTATTCCGATGCCAAGGGAAACGAGCTCGGGAATTGTAGCTTTTGAGGAATGAAGTCCGATACTGCAAACATAACCCTCTTGAGTCACTTTCGGTAGAGATTATTATCCTACTCCTATGCTAATTAAAGTAGGGTGCGTCGCCGCCTGAATTCTGATTATTTACGACTATCAATGAGCGACGCACCATACCGCTATACTCTCGCCCGAAGTGACAAAAGAGAGATAATTATATTTTTTTCACCGAATTTTATATTATTCGTAAGAGAGCTAATTTATAGCAAGCAAAAATTATTTAATTTGCAACATAATTTAACCTTTGTGCTGTAAAATGTAGCAGTTCTCAGTGCCCGACTATACAGTAGGGACTTACCGAGGGCCTGTTTTCGTGTAGGCGATCGGCTAAAATCCATGATACATATCGTTCTTAGCAAAGTCTCGATTAATAAAAACAATGCAACAGCAGGCCCGTAATCCCAACCCATACAACATAAGCCCTTCCCAATTCTAAAATCTAAAATCTAAAATCTAAAATAGTATGACTTTCATCTCCCTTCAATATGCCCTGTTTCTATTAGTTTTGTTTGCGGCTTACTGGTTGGTTCCGCTGCAGTGGTGGCGGCTGTTCATCATGTTGGCGGGTAGTTTGATTTTTTACGCTTCGCTGCAAATTTGGTACATTCCTCTGCTGTTAGTCGGTGCTTTGTTTAATTACTCCTTGGCGATGGCGATTGGGGAACCTCTGGATTGGCGGATTGCTAATGAATCTTGGAACCGCCGCCGTTTGTTGCTGCTGTGGATAGGCATCTGCCTGAATGTGTTGCTGCTTCTGGGCTTTAAGTATGTGCCTTTTCTATTGAGTTCGATCGGCACTTTGTTCAATTTGCCTTTTGCTATCGACGGTGCTGACTGGGTGAAAAGTCACGTCATCGCACCCCTGGGATTGAGTTTCTTTTGCTTTGAGTGCATTGCTTATTTGATTGACGTGTACCGAGGCGCACCTGCTGCTACTTCGCTGCTGCACTTTGCTGCTTACAAGTTGTTTTTTGCGAAACTGATTTCCGGCCCGATTACTCGGTATCACAACTTGATTTATCAACTGAAAAATCAGGAATTTCCGACGCCCGATCGCATTTCTGAGGGACTTTGGACGATCGCCTTTGGTGCAGTAAAAAAAGGTCTTTTCGCAGATAACTTGGGAATTTATGTCGATTTAAGTTTTACCAACTTGCAGCGGGCGGGTAGCGAGGATTTGTGGCTGGCTATTTTTGCTTACGGGCTGCAACTTTATCTCGATTTTAGCGGCTATGTGGACATGGCGCGCGGTACTGCTTTGCTGCTGGGTTGGTATTTGCCACCAAATTTTGATTTTCCTTATTTTACTGCCAGCATAGCTGATTTTTGGCGGCGCTGGCACATGACTTTAGGCGATTGGCTGCGAAATTATTTGTATTTTCCTTTGGGGGGTTCGCGAGTCGGTTTGTGGCGCACTTGTCTGAATTTGTCGATCGTCATGTTAATTGCGGGAATTTGGCACGGGGCGGCTTGGGGATTTATTGTGTGGGGGGGTTTACACGGTTTAGCTTTGGCGGTTCACAGGCTGACTGACGTGCTGTTTAAGCGGTGGCGGATCGAGTTTTTGTGGGAAAATCCGATCGGGATTGCGATCGGTTGGCTGTTGACTCAGGCGATGGTTTTTGGTAGTTGGATATTTTTCCGCCTTCCCGATTTAAAGGATTCTGGATGGGCGATTTCGCATTTGTGGGGACACACTGCTGACGTGCAGTTTGCTGAGAAAGTTTATGTAGAAGCTTTGGGTTTAGATAGAGTGAGTTTAGCTTGGATTTTGGCTGCTTTGGCTGTGGCGATGCTGGGGAATTATGCGTTGAATCGGGGTTTGAAATTGGAGTTAAATTGGCCGATGAAATTGGTGTTAGTGCCGCTTTGTTTGTATGCGGTTTGGGTGTTGGCTCCCGAAGGCGGTTTGCCTTATATTTATTTTGATTTTTAGAGTATTGTTTAATTCGCCTTCTGAACAGGCAAGATGCCTGTTCCACAAGAAAATCTACTCTTTGTGGAACAGGCATCTTGCCTGTTCTTGACGCTTTTGGGCCTGTTCCACAAGAAAATCTACTCTTTGTGGAACAGGCATCTTGCCTGTTCTTGACAAGGGTGCAAGATGTCAGTCGAAGTGATTACCCGCTACCTACAGCATATTCGGTGGTTGATGAAGTACAGTAGCCACTATATTTATGTTGTGTGATTTTAATATGTAGGGTGCGGATCTGCGACCTTTTAAATAGAACTTGCAGATTGACGGG